>CAYITA010000047.1:5066-6274 GCA_964366165.1 Candidatus Woesearchaeota archaeon | reverse complement strand
ATGTATATCGGAAATACAAGCAAAGAAGGATTGCATCATTTGGTTTATGAGGCAGTTGATAATTCTGTTGATGAGGCTTTAGCAGGGTGTTGCACGACAATAAAAGTTGTTTTGGGAAAAGACGGAAGCGCGAGTGTCGAAGATAATGGGAGGGGAATTCCTGTTGGCATGCATCCGCAATTCAAAATTCCTGCGTGCGAAGTTGCATTGACAAAACTTCATGCTGGTGGAAAATTTGACAAAAAATCTTACGCAATTTCAGGAGGATTGCATGGCGTGGGCATTTCCTGCGTGAATGCTCTTTCAAGAAAATTAATTTTGGAAATCTGCCAGGATGGAAAAATACACAGGCAGGAATATTCTAGGGGATTTTCAAAAACAAAATTAGAAGTTGTCGGAAAATGCGACAAAGATAAAACTGGAACCAAAGTTACTTTTTTTCCAGACGAGGAAATTTTTTCAACAGTTATTTTTGATTACAAAGTTTTGGAAACAAGATTCAGGGAACTTGCTTTTTTGAATGCAGAATTGAAAATAATTTTAACCGACGAGAAAAGAGAAAAGACAGAAGAATTTTTTTCTTCTGGAGGTTTGATAGAATTTGTAAAATGGATTAATGAAAATAAGGAAGTTCTTTACAGCAAGCCGGTTTATTTTAAGAGAGTTGACAAAGACAGCATTATTGAAATTGCAATTCAGTATAATTCAGGATATCAGGAAAATATTTTTGGTTTTGTAAACACAATCAACACTGTTGAGGGAGGAACGCATGTTTCTGGCTTCAAAACTGCATTGACGAGGGTGATTAATGATTATGCAAATCAAAAAGGTTTGCTGAAAAATGAAAATCTTGAAGGAAATGATGTTCGTGAAGGTTTGACTGCAGTTATAAGCCTCAAAATTCCAAATCCGCAGTTTGAAGGACAGACAAAAACAAAACTTGGAAATTCAGAGATGAAAGGTTTTGTGGATTCAATTGTTACAACTGCGTTGAGCAGTTTTTTCGAGGAGAATCCAGTTATTGCAAAAAAAATTGTTGCTAAGGCAATGGAATCTGCAAAGGCAAGAATTGCTGCAAAAAAAGCAAAAGATTTAATTAGAAGAAAAAATGTTTTTAGTCTCGGTGGGCTTCCAGGAAAACTTGCAGACTGCTCAAACAAAAAATCTGACGACACTGAATTATATATTGTTGAGGGAGAATCAGCAGG
>CAYITA010000047.1:0-4966 GCA_964366165.1 Candidatus Woesearchaeota archaeon | reverse complement strand
CAGGCACGCGACAAAGAAAAGCAGGCAATTCTTCCGTTGAGAGGAAAAATCTTGAATGTTGAAAAAACAAGTCCTGCAAAAGCCTTGTCGAGTGAGGAAATTGCGAATTTGATTACTGTTATTGGAACTGGAATTGGAGAGGAGTTCAATCTTGAAAAATTAAGATACAGCAAAATAATAATTATGAGCGATGCAGATGTCGACGGAGAGCATATTAAAGTTTTGCTTCTTACTTTCTTTTTCAGATACATGCCGCAATTAATCGAGAAGGGAAATGTTTATGCAGCTATGCCGCCACTTTTCAGAATCAGAAAAAATAAAGACTATTATGTTTATTCTGAAGACGAATTAAAAAAACTCAGCGAGAAAATCGGCGGTGGAGTTGTGACGAGATTCAAAGGTTTGGGAGAAATGGGTTCTCAGCAATTATGGGATACAACTATGAATCCTAAAACACGAAAAATAAAAAAAATTTATATTGAGGATGCTATTGAAGCAGACAGAGTTTTCAAAATGCTGATGGGAGATGATGTTCAGGGAAGAAAAGATTTCATCGCAGAAAATGCAAAGGAGGCAAATCTGGATATATAAGATTGGTAAAATGGAAAAAATAATTGAATTAATTGACGAACATTTCGGGATGAGGGATTTTATGCGAAGCGATTTGACGGGAAAAACTTTGAAAGAATTTATGTTGAAGATTACAAATGGATTTGCAAATGGAAACAAACTTTATATTTTTGGAAACGGGGGAAGTTCAGCAGACGCGCAACACATTGCGTCAGAATTTGTAGGAAGATTTGAAAAAAAAGACAGAAAACCTCTACCAGCAATGGCATTAACAACAGGTAGTTCAATATTAACTTCTGTTTCAAATGATTTTTCATATGATGAAATTTTTTCAAGACAGGTTAGGGCGTATGCAAGAAAATATGATTTATTGTGGGGGATATCAACATCAGGAAATTCAAAAAATGTGATTAATGCCCTTGAAGTTGGAAAAAAAATCAGAACTTTTAATTTATCATTTACAGGAAGAGATGGGGGAAAAATAAAAGAATTAAGTGATTTAAATTTCAATGTGCCTTATGAAAACACAGCAAGAATTCAAGAAATGCACGAACTCGCTTATCATATAATTTGCAAATTAATCGACGATAAATACGGAAAATAAATGGGAACAATTTTAAAAAAAGCAGAAATTAATGAAGGAATGAAAAAAATTATAGAAGAAAATGCACTGGCTTTGGCGACGGTGAATGAAAAAAAAGAACCGCATAATATTGCTGTGGGTTTTGTAAAAGTAATTTCAAAAAATCAACTGCTTGTTTCTAATAATTGGTTTGTTGAGACAATAGAAAATATTAGGAAAAATCCGAATGTTTCGCTGGTTGTGTGGGCGAGAAATTGGGAAGAAAATTGCGTGGGTTATGAATTTGGAGGAAAAGCAGAAGAATTTACCTCGGGAAAATGGCTGGAAGAAATTAAAAAAATTCCGATAAATCTGGGAGAACCCTGTAAAAGCGCAATAGTTGTGACAATAAATAAAATTAAATTACTAGATTGAAAAATGAAAAAAATTTCTCGCAAAACAAGTTTGCTTGGATTAATTAAAAATAGTAATGTAAAAATTATCAATAATAATTATGATATAATCTACTTTTTTAGATTATTTCAACTAAATAAATTGCGCGTCAGCGCCAAATAAAAAAATAAAAAATGACTAACAAATCAAAACTTTCAACACCCGAATGGATTTTGCAGGAATTTGACAGCAAAGAAGCTTATGAAAAATTTAAGGGTGTTAAAAAATCCAAGAACAAAGATGGAAAGACATTTAAGATTAGAGTTTGCCCTGAATGCGGAACCGACGACGTCAGCGTCGTTTTAACTGGTGAAGATGTTAAAAATTCAGGAGAATGGGAATGCCACAAATGCAAATGGGTTGGAAAAGAAATTGAAGAAAAAGAATTAACAGAAGACGAATTTATGAAATATTTAGATGAAAAAGGCGAGGAGGTAATGTAAGATGAAATTACAATTGGCTTATAGATTTAGTGGGGAAGATAGAAATAAAATTGTAAATGAATTAAGGGGTATGGTTAAGGTTTTAGAAGGTAATGGGCATAATGTTTATTGTCTTATACTTGATAAAAATGCAATTGGATTAAGTAAAGCAAGTTCAATAATAAACGCATTTTTACATTTAGATTCACAAGATGTTCTTATTAGTTGGGTGAAATCTTCTGATAAAAGTGAAGGGCAATTATTAGAAACTGGATATGCTTTGGGAAGGGGTAAAAAATTAATATTACTAGTTCAGAAAAATGCTGAAACTTCCTTAAGAAGTTTAGCAGATAGAGTAATTCAGTACGATGGTTATGATGATTTATTATTAAAATTAAATGGAAAATTAAAATGAAAACACATAAAAAAATAATTATCTGCGCGAGTGGATATTTTGACCCAATTCATTCTGGGCATATAAATTATCTTAAAGAAGCAAAAAAACTTGGAGATAAATTAATTGTAATTTTGAATAATGACTTTCAGGCAAAACTGAAAAAGAAACATTATTTCATGCCCCTACATGAAAGGAAAAAAATTCTTGAAGCAATAAAATATGTCGATGAAGTTTTTGTTTCAATTGACAAGACAAGAGACATAAACAAATCATTGAAAAAAATCAAGCCGGATATTTTCGCAGTCGGAACAGACAATGTAAAAGAAAAACTTGCAGAAAAAAAAGTCTGCGATGAATTGGGAATTAAAGTCGTCGACAAACTTGCAAAAACTTTTTTCAAGCAATCTTCTTCGAAAATAATTCATGAATATTTAAAAGTAAGGGGGTTAATTGAAGAAATATAAAATGAATGATAAATTTTTTGAAGAATTGAAAGAGAAGATACAAATTTATTTTGAAGAAGGTGGAAGCCATTCTTTTGACCATACTCAGCGAGTTTATAATCTTGCATTAAAAATTTCAAAAGGAGAGAATGCTGATTTGGATATTGTTAAAACAGCGTCGCTGTTGCACGATATTGCAAGATTAAAGCAAGACAATAAAGAAATTGAATGCCACGCAGAACATGGCGCAGAAATGGTGAGAGAAATTTTAGAAAAAACAAATTTTCCAAAAGGGAAAATAGAAAAAGTTTGTTATGCGATTAAATCTCATAGATACAGCAAAGGATTAAAAGCAGAAACAAAAGAAGCAGAAATTCTTCAAGATGCTGACAGGTTAGATGCTTTGGGAGCAATTTGTATTGGAAGAATTTTTAGCTATGGAGGAAAAAAAGGCAGGGCTCTTTATGATTCAAAAATAAAACCCGATGTCAAATATAAAAGCGATGCAAAAACTTCATTAAATCATTTTTACGAAAAAAATTTAAAAATAAAACCTGAAACTTTCAAAACAAAAAAAGCGAGAAAAATTGCCAAGGGAAGATATAAATTTATTGAAGAATTTGTCAAGAGATTTAAATTAGAATGGGAGGGGAAAGAATGAGTGAACTTAAATTAAAAACAAAAGAATTAATTGAATTGGATAAAGAAATTTTTAAATTGAACAAATTTTATAGTTTAGCTATAGCTTCTTTGAATCGTTTTCCCAATATTTATGCAGCAGAAGAATTTTCTAAAAAAGCCAGATTAATAAGAACAAAATTAAAATCTATTAAAACACAAAATGAATTTGAAGATATTTTTATTGAAAATAGCTTGAATAATCTAGAATCTCAGGAGACTTATCTAAATTATTTTTCAAAAGGTGATTTAAACGTCGAGGAGATGGTTAAGGTTGTTTTAGGTGAAAATGCATTAAATATTCTTAAAGAAAATATAAAAAATTTTGATTATAAAAATTTTTGGAAATTTTACCTTTCTTACCAAGAATACTCCTACAAAAGCATTCCTGTCGATGATGAAAATTTAAGAGGAAGATTTAAAGAAATTCTTGTTAATCTTAAAAAAGATTTTTTGGAATATGCTAAAAAAGAGTATGCTCTCCCAGAAAATTATGATTTTGAAATTGTTTTAGGACAACCTTATTCACAAAGAACCTTTTTTCATCCCACAAATCTTAGGATGGAAATTGCTCCAAATTCTTTTTTTGCATTTAAAGACAATAATGAAATAAAAATAAATATCGCTTTAGTTATACAAAACATATTTCATGAAATTTTAGGACATGGAAGACAAGAGGTTTTATCAAGAGATATGCCTTTATCCATGCAAGACAATTCAATAAATACGTCTATATCTTCTTTACATTTGCATTCTGAGGGGATTTCACAATTGGCAGAAAAAGATTCGATTAAATTCATGAGAAAATTTCAAAAAAAATATGAAATAGAGGAAGATTATATTCAACAAAGAATTTTGGGAGATCTTTCAATAAGTACCCACAATTTCCAAGCATATTATAAATGTCTTGGTCTAAAAAAAATAGAAAATAATTCTTTTGATAAAGATAAAGAATTCAAGAAAATTGCAGGAAATTATGGATTATCTATCTTATATTCTTCTAATATATTCTCTTCTTTAGATTTTGTAGGAGATGCAGTTTATCCTCTCGGATTATTTTATATTAAAAAATATCTTGAAGATTTAAAAGAGAAAATTGGAGAGAAAAAATTTAATAAATATCATGTTGAAATAAATAATGCAATTGTTACAGGAGTATTTAATTTTAAAACTCTTCCGAAGTGGATTGAATTGTATTTAAGAGAAAAAGGAGTAAAATAAAAAAATTATAAATATGACACCCGACGAAAAAATTGAAGACATGAAAGAATCTGAGAAAGGAGTTTATGATACTGAGATTTCTGCAGAAGCGAGAAAATCTTATTTGGATTATGCAATGAGTGTTATTGTTTCTCGTGCGATTCCGTCGATTGAAGATGGCATGAAGCCTGTTCAGAGAAGAATTTTATTTTCAATGAAACAGATGGGTTTGAAGCATGGA
>CAYITA010000046.1:0-6658 GCA_964366165.1 Candidatus Woesearchaeota archaeon | reverse complement strand
TGTGCTTAATTTCATAGTTTAATTTTTTATTATATTTAGAAATTTGTTTTTTACTTTTCGCCAATAGAAATCTTTAAAACCTAAATTCCTTAATCAATTACAAGCCTCCGTCGCATAACGGTATTGCACCTGCCTTGAGATGAGAAGAACCAAGGTTCTCCTTCACAATCTCTCCTTCCGACATGGATTGGCGACCTCAGAAAATAGGAAATTTTCTGGGACTTCAACTCCATTGGAGATTGAAGTTTTTTCAATTGCATCCGAAGAAAATCGCGAAGGAACGAGAAAGCAGGGCCCTTTGGGCACCCAGGTTCGACTCCTGGCGGGGGCGTTTTCATTTTTCTTTTCCAATCATCAAATACCTTTTTATATTTGGAATTTTTAGTATAAATATGAAAGTGGTGATTTTTTTGAATAGAGACAAAAAGGGTTTTTTCAAGGGCGTTTTTATTTTTTTGTTAATTTTTATAGTAATCGGAGGGTTGTTTTTATTTGGAGCTAAAATTTATTTACTGGCAAATCTTCTTTTAGGACACGATACAATTATAAAATTAAGCGCTGACAAAGAAAATCTTTTTCTGCAGAACGGAGAAACACAAGAAATTAATTTCAAAACAAATGTAATCATCAATCCCTTCTGCAGTTCGTATTGCAATTACAAATTCAGGGATTTGTCTGAAAATAAATTAATTGATTCTGGAGAATTCAATATTAAATCAACTATTCCTGTTTCAAAAAATTATATTTTAACGTCAGATAATCTCGGAAAAGGGCAGGAAATTTACAGCTTTGATATTGGATGCAAAAGCGTAAAAACAAGTTTATGCCACACCAACAGAGAAGAAGTCAATAAAAGAATTTTAGTAACTTTAAATTATGATTTAAATGAAAAAGAAATGGAAATTAAAAATTTTTCAGAAGACATTATAATTTCTTCACTGAAATATATTAATAATGCTTCGACGAATTTGAATCTGCTGGTTTCTTCACTAAATTCATCGTCGGAAAATTTCAGAGAGAAAACTTTGGTTTTAGAATCTAAACTTTCTCAATTAAATCAATCTGCAAATAATTTAAAAAATTATTGGGAAAATTCAGACTATCAATCAGTTTCAAGCAATGTTGAAAGTTTAAATTCAAGTTTAAGTTCTTTTGAAATTGAATACAAAAATCTCGTTGGAGAAATTAATTCTTATAATTTTTTTGTGGAAAATTTAAGTTTTATCAGAGGAAGACTGGAAAAATTAAAGGAGATTAATACGACGAAAAACATCTCTGAGGAAATTAATTTAGAAATAAAAAATTTCAATTCTCTTTTGAACTCCAATAAAAAATTAGAAGAAAAAAAATTAGTATTGGATAATTTAAGATTACAAATTGAAAAAACATTTCAAAAGATAAATGAATCTGCAAATATTTGCTGTTTTGCAGATGAAAAAATAGAAGCCTTAAATTTGCAAAAGATAATTGTTCCTGTGGAAAATTCAATTTTTGAAATATCTTTAAAGGAAAAATCTGCAGAATGCTGTATTTTTGGAAACTGCTCTACGTGCTGCGACGATTCCTGCAGAAACGACAAAAATCTTTTTCCAGTATTGTTTTTGCACGGACATGATTTTAACAGGGCTACTTCAGCAGAATACAGCCTAAATGTATTTTCAGCGATGCAAAAGAAATTTGACGACGAGGGAAGATATACAAATGCTGGAACTATCTGGATAAGCGATTATAATGAAAACTTAAGAGGGATACTTGGATTTGCGAGACAGCCGATTTCTTTTATTGGAAGTTATTATTTTGACATTTACAAAAACACAGGGCAGACAGTTTTAATCCAGACGAAAACAGATAATCTTGATAGGTATGCGTTGAGACTCAAGGAAATTATTGAAGAAATAAAATTCAAAACTGGAAGAGATAAGGTAATAATTGTAAGTCATAGTATGGGCGGACTGGTTGTACGAAAATATATAGATATCTTTGGAGAATCTGCAGAAAAAAATATAGATAAAATAATTATGATTGGAACTCCTAACAAAGGAATTAGTGGAAAAATATCTTATTCTTGTTATTTATTTGGTTCTAATTCTGAATGCGCGGATTTGAAGAGTGATAGTTTGTTTATCAGCAAGCTCAACAATGCAAAAAAAATTAATGTCCCAATTTACAATTTAATTGGGGTGGGATGTGATATGGACGGGGAAAACGGCGACGGTATTGTAACTGAAAAAAGTGTTTATTTTGATGGAGCAGAAAATTATTATGTCAATGGAACCTGTGATTTGACAAGTTTGAGATTTCTTCATACAGATTTAATAAATCCTGTTTTGCATCCGGAAGTTTACCAGATTATTAATGAAGATTTAAAGAAATAAATTTATATGATTTAAAAAAATTGCTCGCTGTCGCTTGAGATTGATAAAAAAATAGTATGCAAAAAACATCGTCGATAATTACAATGAAAAGTTGTTTCTTCAATTACTTAGATAATATTAACATCATGAACGAAGTGAATGCAAATAATTTTTACAATCCAAGCAATCTCTTCCACCAGGGTTTTTTTATTGTGATTAAATTATCGTCGCTGTCTAAAAATTGATGAGTTATTTCTGGCTTGTCTTTTAAAATCGGGGCGGTTTCAGCCATTTCTTTTTGAAACTGCTCTATGCAAAAATCCAATTCCACTCTTGAATATCCCTGATTAAGCAAAGCGTATTTTAATGCGTCGATGGTATAACCTTTTCTTACATTTTTTTTAAGATATTCAATTATTTTTCTTTTTCTTTCATTTTCTCTCATGAAGAATTAAAAGATGTGGAGTTTAAAAAATTAGTTGTTATCTTAAATCGGGTTCATAACTTAACATTTGCACTGGCGTGGATGGATATTGATTAAGTAGTGGAAGAAACTATTAATTATTATAATATCGACGATATCTTTGCATTATTAATTTTATATCGAGCGATAGCGAGCAAATTTTTATCAAAATGTTAAATTTAAAATTGATTTAATGTGTTATCTTATTTCTATCGGCTTTACACTTTTGTAATATTTCAGCGCCTGATTAAGCCTTGATTTTGATTCAGAATAAATAGTTATTATTTTATCTTTTTTATTTATTTTATCTCCAGAATTGAAATACAAATACGCTCCTGTAGTTTTTTCAACAGGGCAACCGGCAATCCGTGCAAGAGTGTTTATTTTTTTATTGTCTATTTCAATTATTTTTCCATTTTTTTCAGAAAAAATATCTTTATGAAATTTTGCTAATTTTAATTTGCTTAAATCAAAAGAACCTCCTTGAGCTTGAATTATTTCTTTGAATTTCTCGAAGGCTTTTCCAGAATAAAGAATTTCTTTAGCTAATTTAATTCCTTTTCCTTTTTTAGATTTTCCAGTCATCTCTAAAATTTCTGAAGCAAGAAATAAAGATTCTTCTTCTAATTTTTTTGGTCCTTTTTGTTCTGGGTCTAGAATTTTTATTACATCAATCATTTCCAAAACAGGGCCGATGCCGTTTCCAACAGGGCCGTTATTTTTCGTTAAAACAACCTTTAATTTTTTCTTGAAATATTTTCCAAGGTATTCGAATTTCTTTTTTAATTCTTCGGCTTTCTTTTTATTTACTTTTGCGGTTTTTCCATAAGGTATATGTATTAGAATGTAATTGCTTCCGACTGCAAGTTTTTTTGCCATTATCGACGCTAAAAGTTGTGATTCGGGGTCGATTCCAAGAGATTTTTCTATTTGTATTATTTTTGAATCTGCAGGAGCAATTTCCAAACCTCCTCCCCAAACAATGCAGGCGTTTGTTTTTTTCAGAATTTTTTTTAGTTCACTCATTGAAAAATCAACATTTGTCAGAGTTTCCATAACATCGGCTGTTCCTGCTGCAGTAGTTATTGCTCTTGAAGATGTCTTCGGAAAAATTAATCCTGAAGAAGCGCAGATTGAAACAATTATTGGTGTTGTTCTTCCTGAAATTCCCCCGATTGAATGCTTGTCGACAATATATTTATTTTTCAAGTCAAGTCTTTCTCCAGTTTTCAAAATTGCTTTAATTAATGAAATTGTTTCTTCCATAGTTGTCCCTTGCTGATACATCGCTGAAATAAAAAGAGCAATTTCGGTTTCAGAAAGAGAATTATTGACTATGTCTTTGATAATTTCTTCAATTTCTGATTCAGATAATGGGTTTTTGTTTAATTTTTTTTGAATAAAATAAAAACTTTTTGGAGTGACTGACAGACTCGCATCCACTACCTGCCCTTCTTTCAAATCCATTAAATTTTTTAATTCTGAAGACACTGCAATTTCATTTTTTCTAATAATATCCTCGACAATATCTAAAATTGTAGAGAATTTTTTATTTTTTAATTTTATGGAAATTCTGTCCTTGGAATGAACTCCTATTTGTTCGGCTGTTTTTTTATTCAGCATTACAACAGGAAAACCTGCAGACCATTTCAAAAATTTTATTTTTAACTTCATTTTAAAAATAGAAAATACTTTTATTTTTTTTCTGTATTTTCAACAATGATTAATCCCGGAGTTTTTTTGTTTCTGTAAATTTCAAGGATTACTAGAAGATATGCAAGAATTAACGGGCCAAGGATAAATCCGAGTATTCCAAATAAAAACAATCCTCCAATCATTCCGATTAATACCAAAGAGGAATGCATTCTTGTTCTTCTTGATATGAAAATTGGTTTTAAGAAATTATCAATTGAGGAGGCGAATATACCAAAAATCGCAACGCCGATTGCAGAAAAATTATTTCCTGCGATAAATAAATATATTACAACAGGCACCCAAATTAATACTGGCCCAATCATCGGGATCATGGATGCGACAATTGCAAGCAGTGTTAAAAATAATGCGTTTGGAACTCCGAAGATAAAAAAACCGATGCCTGCGATAATACCCTGAATTATTCCTATAAATATCTGCCCGTAAATAACTGAAGATGTAATTGATTTTGAATAATTAAATAATTTGTCTTCAATATCTTTTGAAAAAGGAAGAATGCTTCTTACATATTCTATAAGCATTTCTTTATCTCTTAAAACAAAAAAGAAAGTGAATGCGACTACTAAAAATTGCAGGACTAAAACCGGCGCATTGAGTATAATTTGGGCGAGGGTGTTTGTAACCTGATTAGATGTTTTTAAAATAAAATTCTTAAAAATTATCCCCACTTCTGTAGAAAATGCGTCGGAGGCAAAAAGAGAGGGGAATATTTTTTTTAGTGGGACAATCAAATCAATTTGCTGAGAAGCAGAAAATAATTGAATTGACTGTTTTATGATTATTGGTGTAAAATACCAAATCGGAATAATTATTATTAAAACAATTATCACTAACACAATTGTAGCTGACAAATTTTTAGAATTTGTTTTTTTGTAAAACCAATCATATACTGGAGAAAAAACAAATGCAAGAATAATTCCTGAAATTATCGCCAATAGCAAAGGTTTTACCAAAAAAAATACCAGAACAGCCAGACTTATTACAATAATTATCGTCATTAATTTGTTAAATTGCTCGTCGTTGTTCTTCTTTTCCATAAAAAAATAAAGTTATTTAAATTTATAAAGGTTTGTAAGAAAAATTTGCGGATATTATTAAAAAATTGCGCTTGTAAATTCGCAGATTGATTTGATTAAATAGTCAAAGAAACTACAAGTTATTAAAATATCGACGAGGATTTGTATTATTTAATTTTAATAATTCGAGCAATGAAGTTGCGAGCAATTTTTTTAGAAAATTTAAATTATTATAAAAAAAGAAGATTTATAAATTAAATTCACAAAAAAGAATTATGAATTTTATAAAAAAGATTGTTGATGGAAAAATAGATGATTCGGTTCATCTGCAATTCATGAAATTTTCCAAGGGAGAATTCCGCGATAGGGCGATAATAAAAGCTAAATTTTCTACAGGAAAATACATTATAAATACTTCCGCTGAATTCGCGAATGAACTTGTAAATGATTTGGCTAAAAAACTTGGAAGTGAAAAGACTTCTGTAACTGGAGCAATTGTTTCAACTAATGATTTGAAAGGAGAATTAGAATTCAAAGAGATAAAACAATTTCAAGGTGTTAAAAGATATTTAATTGAAAAAGAAATGTCTGGAAATGAAATTGTCAAATTAATTCAAAATCATCCAAGGAGTTTTTTTGCGCTGAGTTTTTCTGTTGGCAATGATATTTTAAAAATCAAACCTAAGGCTCCTAAATCTGGAAAACCAGGCAAAGGAGATGAAGAACCAAAAGCTAATTTCTGTAAATTAATTACAAAAGATTCTTTATTAGGTGAAAGTTTTATTTTTGAGAAATCCAATTTCAAAGAAGCAAATGTCAAACACATTTTTTTAATAAATGAAATTATAATTCCTGAAGAATTCAAAAAAGAAAAAGATTTTTCAAAGATTAGAGAAGAATCTAAAAGAAAAGGAAAAATAATAAGGGAAAGTGAAATTGATGGGGAAAAGAGCGAGCAAATAATTGAATTCCAAGCATAAGATTTCTTACAACTTAAAGGCGAGCGACAGCGAGGGGAATGTGGGAGAAAAAAATTCAAATGAAAAAAAGGGGGGGTGAGAAATCTGCGAGCGTATGAAAAGAGAGATTGAGGTGGAAGTGTGAGGGGGAAA
>CAYITA010000045.1:0-6666 GCA_964366165.1 Candidatus Woesearchaeota archaeon | reverse complement strand
CAGAAAGAAAAAAAGAGGAATTTGCATTGATTGAAGCAAACACAAACAAGCAGGAGGGGGATATTGCTGGAAGCAAATTGCTGAAATTTTACAATCATTTAAATGAAGAAATCAGCAAATTTTTTGAAATCAGCAATAAAGGATTTAATTACAACGGGAAAAAAGCTGCGAGATATTTTTTCGTCGCAAAACCTAAAAAAGAAATACTTGTCAGTGGGCCGAATATAAAAGACAAAGAAAATGTTCGGGCATTTGAAAAAGTACACAAAAATTATTTCACAAAAAAAGGAAGAATATACGCGAAAGAAACAGTAATTATCTCTTTGAAAAAATTCGTGGAAAAATGGAAAAATAAAAATGCTAGAAAAATTAAAGAGATGAGTGTTTCGGAATTGAAGATTTTGGAGTGAGATACTCGGTCGCGTTGTTCTATAATAATTAAAATAATACCTGCTCACAAGTTCGCAGATTGATTTGAAGTAGTATGAGAAAATATTTTTATTATTTACTTAAACTTCCCGACGGAGAAATCTGTCGGAGACGATTTCGTAGTAGATTAATATCGAGCAACTTATTGCGAGCTATAAAATCATCTATTTTCATAGATAAGTTTCATATTTTTATCTAAGGAAATTTATCACCAAAATTATATTGTTTATAAATTTGATAATCTGTAAATTCTCTTCCTTTAAAATTATCTCGTGATTTTAATATCATTGGATTACTAACTTCGACTAACTTTCCTAATGGATTTCTAATAAATATTCTTTTAGGAAGATTTCCATCGTCATCTTTAGAATATCTATTTTTATCTAATGGATTTAGAGGTTCTACTCTTTCAACTATTCCATTTTCTCCACTGAAAATTTTTTTATTCTGTAAACTAAATTAATCACCATAGAATTCTTTTATTTTATCTATTTTTAAACTTTTCCATATATTAATTAATGCCATGTTTTTATTTTTCCTCAACTGCTTTGTCAAAAAGAACTGCAAATGCCTGACTGAAAAATTCTGAATTTAGCCAGATTGCAATATCTTCGTTATCGTTATTTTTAGAAAGATAAAATAAAATTTCTCTTCTATCAATAATGAAAAATTTTGCGTCTACTTTTATTTTTTTTATTTTGATTTCAAATTTTTTTTCCAAATCTCTTATTAATTTGTCGTCGCCAGACAAGGCAACTCTTATTTTTATTCCTGCTTTTTGAAGCTGGGAAAATGTTTGATGAAAAAGTTTTGATTTTGAAGTTAATTCTTTTGCGTTAGTGCAGATAATTACTTCCTTTGATGCATTTTGAATTATTTCCTTCAGATAATTTGAAATGTTTGATTTTCCCTTTAATGATGCAGAAATATCTTCTCTTCTTATTGGGGAAATTCCGTCCCTGTACAAAGATTCCAACTGATTAAATTCGTCGGTGTCTTTTACTTTTGAAAGTCCTTCAATTTTATCTTCAGCGTCTTTAAAAACATTATTCTTTAATTTTTCGAGAATTGTTTTTGGTTTTACACCTAAATATTTTATTGGCTTTCCTAATTTTACAATTGCGAATCCTCTTTTTTCCAAACTTTCCAAAACATCGTAAGTTCTTGAACGGGGAACTCCAGAAATTTCTGCAACCTCCCCGGCAGATGCAATTCCTTTAGAAAGCAAAGCCAGCCAAACTTTAGTTTCGTAAATATTCAAATCAAAATAATCTCTTATCTTGCTTACTAATTCTTGTTTAAGTATCATCTTGAAAACTTCCTGTTTTTGCCTTCAAAACTTCTTGTTTTTTTCATTTTTGCTCCGCTACTTTTTGTTTAGTTCTTGAAAATACTGCTTTTACTTGAGGGTCTAAAGGAAAATCAGAATCTGGAGAAAATGCCTTATCGCCGATTACTACTTCTAATCCCCTGTCTTCATAATGTCTTCTTATTTCTTCAATAAATTCGGGTATGCAATTTACATTAAATCTATATCCTTTTCCTGTTAAATGAGAGTATTGCGATTCTGTAAATTCTCTCCAATCTTTTAATAATTGCATTTTACCCCTATCATAAAAATACCCCCACTGCATTGGATAGTCTCTTTTATTTGTGTCTGTCATCTTTTCACAATCCTGTCTTTAATTATAGAATAACCGGATTCACAAATTAATTGAAGAACATCTGTAAAATTGTAATCTCTGCCAGTTATTAGTAAACAATTTTCTTTAGAATTAGGGAAATCGAAATCTATTTGTCCTATACCTTGAATATTTAATAGTTTTGAATGTAAATTACTTAGGCTACTAGGTTTTCTTCTTTCATCTGATTTAAATTCTATTTCTCTTATCATTTTTGTTCTACTTCTTTTTCTAATTTATTTTGTTTTAATTTTTGATTTTCAATTTCAAGTCTTTCGTTAAAATAACCTCCCACATAGACAAAACCTTGACAAAATAAACTAAACCCTGTAAATGCTAATGCTATTGCGGTAAGACTACTATTATCCATATATCGCCCTATACCAGAACCTACAATTCCCATTACATTTTGAATATGAGATAAAATGTCAGGTTCATATTTTCTCATTCTATTCGGCGGAAATTTATCTTTAGTCATTTTTGTTTTTCTTATTTTATTTTTAGAATTCTTAGGCGATTCTTTACCATCACCCCGAGAGTAAAATCTTTTGGATTTACTACTAATATAGAAATATAAATCGGGTTTATAAATCTTATGTTTTTGTTACTTTTGTTAAGTAGGAACGAAGGGAAGAAAAATATATTTTAATTTTTCCTGCTCACTGTGTTCGCAGAATTGATATAATTAAGTAATAAAAAACTACTTGTTATTCAGTTATCGAAGAGAATTTGAATTAATATAAATTTTTTAAAGCAAGTCTAAGATTTTGTAAATAGTCTATACGTTGTAACAATTTTTCTCTTCTTTCTTGGACTTCTTGACTAGGTGAACCAATGATAGGATATTCATCAAGAAAAATTCTCATACTTCTTCTTTCTAATAAATCAATCTCTTCTGAAACTTTTCTCTCTACATTCATAAAGAAATATTAGATTACCCATTTATAAATTTTTTCATCAATTTTTTAAGCGAGCAATTTTTTTATTTTTTTAATATTCAAAAATAGATTTAAATAAATTTTATAATCCAATTAAATAACTCAAAATCATCCCCAAAAAAATTCCTGCTGAAATAAAGGGCATTGCAGGATAAAATTTCTTTTTTTCTGCGGCAAAAAATAAATATGCCAGTCCCAAAGTTGCTCCGAAAATTACAAATAATGCGGGCAATAATCCAAATGTTTTCAGCACAACTCCCGCAGTAATTATTGGAAATATAACATCTCCTCCTCCGAGAATTGCAACATTTGCCTTAATTTTTTGATTTTTAATTTTTGATTTTGGAAGATTTTTCATTGCTTCAAATTTTATTCGCTGGCTTCTTGAAAGATAAGGAACAAAAAAACCTGAAAAAATATTCAACTTATTTATTTGATACTTAGCCATCTTCTGCATAATTCCGGAATGCCACACTGCCCACATATCATATATTGAAATTAAAATCAGGAGAATAATTATCCAAAAAAGATTTAAGATAGGAACAAAAACTGCAGCAATTCCAGGATAAATCAGCAACTCAGTAAAATTATGAATAAGAAAATTTTTTTGATAAATTTTATAGTATGCAAGCGAAATAGTTATCGCAAGAACAAGAAAAATCTTATAATTGAATGTTGGAATAAATGAATTAAATGTAATTGTCAGAGCTATTATAACCACAATAAAAAACCACAATTTTAAAATAAATGCCATATTAAATTTGCTTAATAAAAACAAAAGGGAAATTGCGACGACAAATGCGAAAATAATTGCGTAGAAAAAATCCCGATAGTCAGATTCTTTTTGAATTTCTGGAGTTTCCAAACCAAAAGGCAATTCTGGAGCCGTAACATTTTGAATTTTTCCGTCGATAAATTTTAATTTTGAATAATTATTTACAACATAAAGTCCTATAAATTGAGTTACGAGAAACATTGCCAAAAGAAGAATTGTTATTTTGAGATTATGTTTCATATAAAAGAAACCCCCTGGTTTCTTTTAAACTTCCTCAAAGCGCTGAAGGGTGATATCTTTTCTAAACTCGCGACTTCGCACGAGCAATTGATATTAATATTTCTCTCTACCACGAAATCGTTCGACCTCTGACAGATATCACATAAAAATCATTTAAGTTTATTTTTTTAATCATATTAATTTTTTTATCAAATTTTCTGTTAAAGAGAGTATTAAAATACCAATTATCACTGATAATAAATAGCTTAAGGCTAAATTATTTGGATATAAATACAAATCCATTAAACCCCAAATTCCTCTCCAAAAAAATATAATTGCAAAACCAATGATTAAAGTATAAAAAACTTTTTTTATGTAGCTCGCTTCTTTTTTATTCATCTTAAAAACTTCCTGTTTTTGCCTTCAAAACTTCTTGTTTTTGAATGGATTGGAAAATTTCTTATTTTCCAAGAGAGGCAAAAAATTCCTCTTTTTTTATTCATCTTGTTAAAAAGAATTTGTGGTTTAAAAAGGTTTAATAAAAGATAAAACCAATAATTTTCTAACATTATATTTTTATACAGGTTATTAATACTATTTTTATGTTGAATAAAGAAAAATATAGGCTGTTTATATCAAAATCAAAATTGCTTGAGGAAATTATTTATTGCCATAGAAAATTCTGCAAATTAATGCCTGAATTTTTTGGATTTTCTGCAGATTATTCATTTCCTATAAAAATATTCTTGGATGAAAAAAAGAATAATTTTTTTGAATTTGAACATAAACCCTGCACTATTTTTATTAATCCAAATAAATTATCGTCTTTTCAAGAAGCACTTTTTACAACTGCACATGAAAGCGGGCATTATCTTCATTATTTAAAGAAACCAGAATTTTATGAATCTCTAACTCAGGTAAATTTAAAAGATAAATCAATGATTGAAAGATTGAGAAAGATAAATACAATTACACCTGTTAGGGAATTAATTGCAGACTTGGCTTCTTTTGAATTCTTTCGTTTGGAAGATTTATTAGACAGATTTTTAACTAAAGAAAAACAACTGGCTTTAGAACGTTTAAAACTTTTTGGTGAAAAGGCAGTTTATTTTGTAGCTTCTGATTTATTAGTTCATTATTATATTTATAAAAAAAATTATAATGAAGGAAGATTATTGGAAATAACAACAAGTGATTGTTCTGATTTAGCTTTTTTTAAGAGGATAAATTTGATGTTTGATGAAGGAAGAAAATATCTAACAAAACCTTCCAATATAATTAATTTATCTTCTCCATATCATCAGGAAGAACCAACATTTTTTGGTCAGCAATTACAATTTTAAGCATGGGTTTTTTATTTTATTAAAAAATTAAGTAATATAGAAGTAGAAAAAATTACTTTTGATTGGATTACCGTCGAGAATTTATATTCATTCTTCTTTAATTCTTATTCTGCTTATTTCTTCTTTAAGTTTTGGCAAATCAGATTCTATTATTCTCCAAATCCTATCTAAATTTACTCCAAAATAAGCGTGGCTTAATATATCTCTAAATCCCGAAATATCTCTCCAAGGTATCTTAGGATATTTTTCTCTAAATGAATTTGGTATATTTTTAACTGCCTCTCCAATTATCTCTAATTGTCTAATTATTGCACTTTGCCTTAAATTATCTTTAGAAAATTTTTCTTTATCTAAATTTTTTGAAAATTCTTCTATATTGTTTATGCTATTTAATATATCTTCGACGAACAAGCTAATATTTCTTTTCATATTATTTTTATTTCTTCATTTAGAATGCGGTTTTTAATCAAAGGTTTAAGAGCAGAGTATTCCACCAAATCTACTTTTTTTCTTAGTATACTTTCTAATTTTAATTTTAATCTAATAAAACCCAATAAGCTCATATTTTTATCGTTGATTTCAACAACTATATCAATGTCGCTGTTCTTATTTTGCTCGCCTTTTGAATAACTTCCAAAAATTCCTGCTTTGCTAACTTTATTTTTTTTTAAAATTTTAATTACTTTAGATTTAATTTTTTTTATTTCTTTATTGAGTTTTATTTTTTTTGATATCATTTTTTTATCTGCTTCTCTTTCTTTTTCTATAATTTCTGAATTAGATAATTCTTTTCCAAGATATATTCTCTTTTTTGAAACTTTGTCGCCTTTTCTTACAGAGATAACTCTATAATAATATTTTTTGCCGTTAATTTTTCTAATCTCTGTAAATGCCATATTTTATTTATGTCTACAATATTTATAAATTTTTCTATGTAGACACAAGAATAAATACATAATTTTCGTTATTCAACTATCTCAATCTCAAACTTTCCAATATCCGAGGAACATTTGTTTCGACGTGATTGAGTTTGTATAATGCCGACGCTAAATCAAGACATTTTGAAACTTCGCCGTGATTGATAATAATTCTTTTTGGTTTTGGACGCATATTATTGAAGAAAGATAGAATTTCGTTTCTTCCTGAGTGCGCTGTTAATCCGTCGATGGTGTTTACTTCCAAATTAATCTGGACTTGCTCTTCTCTTCCGTCGACAATCATTTTTGTTTCTGCAATTCCTTCCTGAATTTGCCTGCCCAAAGAACCGGTTCCCTGATAAC
>CAYITA010000044.1:0-6708 GCA_964366165.1 Candidatus Woesearchaeota archaeon | reverse complement strand
TTCATCAGATTTTTTCCAGTTTTTTTCACGGCGAGCAATTTCCCTTTCATGAACTAATTTCAAAATTTTTTCAGGAACATCAATTTCTTCTTTTTTTAATAAATCTAATCCAAAAACTTCATCCATTTTTTTGATGGTATTTATTTTTCCCTCAGCTTTTTCATCTCTTACTAATTTCCAAAGAACCTGCAATGCCTTCGGAGTATTCAGATCATCATTCATTGCTTTTTCAAATTCCTTAAGACATTTTTCATTAATCTTCTTGTCATCCTTAATTTCAGAAATTATATTTTTTAATCTTTGGTAAGAATTCTGTGCAGATTTTAAATGGTCTAATGAAAAGTCAAGGGTCTGTCTGTAACTTCCAGTTAAAATAAAATATCTATAAATTAATGGCTCAAAACCTCTTTCTTCTAATTCAGAGATTGTGAATAATCCACCTTTAGACTTTGAAACTTTTTCTCCTTTAAATGTTAAAAAATTTTCATGCATCCAATAATTTACAAATTTTTTTCCAGTAGCACATTCGCTTTGGGCAATTTCATTTGTATGATGTATTGGAATATGATCTATACCTCCAGTATGAATATCAAAATGTTCTCCCAAATATTTCATTGACATTGCAGAACATTCAATATGCCATCCTGGAAAACCAATTCCCCAAGGAGAATTCCATTCTTGTTGTCTTTCTCCAGGTTTTTCTGAAAATTTCCACAACGCAAAATCTGTTTTATTTTTTTTATCTCGCATTTCTATTCTTTGCCCTGCCCTTAACCCTTTAATATTTAATCTCGCAAGTTTTCCATAATCTTTGAATTTAGAAGTATCAAAATAAATTCCATCTGAAGTTCTGTATGTAAATCCTTTTTTCTCGAGTTTTTTTATTAATTCAATTTGTTCCTTAATATGTTCAGTTGCCTTGCACCAAATTGTCGGTTCCTTTATATTTAATTTTCTCAAATCTTTTAAAAATAAATCAAAATAAAAATTTGCAATCTCCTTCGCTGTTTTTCCTTCTTTTGTAGCTGCTTTTTCAATTTTATCCTCGCCCTCGTCAGAATCAGATGTCAAATGCCCAACATCAGTTATGTTAATAACTTGTTTTACTTTATATCCCCCAAATTCTAAAGTTCTCCTTAATAAATCCGAAAAAATATATGCTTTCAAATTTCCAATATGCTGATACCAATATACTGTCGGTCCGCAAACATACATTCGAACTTTTCCTTTTTCAATCGGCTCGAAAATTTCTTTTTTTCTTGTTAAGGTATTGTATAATTTCAAAACCATAAATATTCAAGGAGATTTGTATTTAAAAATCTTAATTAAACATTCAGATAAAAATTTGCTCGAACAAATTCTCGAATAATTAGTCGAAGTATGCGGAAACGTCGATGTTAATTATATAAAAAGTTGTTTCTTCTATTACTTAAAAATATTATATCACGGGCCCACGAGTGCAAATTTTAAACTAGACAATTACAAATAAATTACTCTCTCAACTCTTTAAAATAAATAACCTGATTTTCATCAAAACCCGACGCTGTTCTTTTTTCTGTAATTGTTTTAGCTAGATTTTCTACGCCGTTAGAATAATCTTTTGGTTTTGTTTTTGGAGGCAATTCAAATCTGCTTCCAGCTAAAACTAATTCATCTGTTCTGTGTGAATCAAGATAAGCTATAAGATTCGGCATGAAAATATTTGAAAAAGAGAGTTTATAAATTTTTTGTTCTGGTATTAAATCATAACCGAACATAATTTACTGCTCGTAAACTCGCAAATTTTTCAGATTAGTATCAGAAAAAATACTATTTTATCAGTTAATCGTCGATGATTTTACATTACTTATATCTTATCATTAATATTTGCGAAGCAAGATTTTTTTTAAATTTTACGAAGATTGAATTTTCAAATTGATAAAGGCAGAAGTATATGGATTGCTTCTGCTTCCTTCATAAACTTGTAAAGTATAACCAATAGTACATGCAGGGGCAGTTTCAGGAATATTAAATGGAACGAATATTGGATTTTCCATTATACTACTTGCAGGAATCTCAATATTATTTCCTTCTTTTCTAACACTGATTAATTTATCTGCAGCGTCGAGACGCATTGAATTCGGACAACTTGTATCAGTAGCACTAATATCATAAGAAAAAGAACTAGATTCCTCATTTAAATTCCTTATTGCAAAACCAAATCCAAAATCATCTGAACCTTTTTTTATTGTCATAACTGGAACATCCGGATAAACGACCATCTTCTTCAAATTATCTTGGTTAAATATTTTTTGTATTTCTGCTTTTATTCCTTGATTAATTCCTTTAATAGCATCGACAGAACCGGTGAATATCGTTCTCACTAAAACTAATCCAAGAATTAAAACAGTCATAAGCAAGACTATTGTAACTATAGTTCCTACAGACATTTCCATTGCTGCTTTTCTGTTCTTTATCATTTTTTTATTTTTCTAAAAATGATAAATTAAAAAATTTCCTATTTTTTTAGTTTTCATTTTATGCTATTGGAAAATTTGCGAGATTTCCTATGTTGTTATAGGCAAAATAAGTTGCAAGCACCAATGAAACAACTAATAAGATTACACTTAATACTAATCCAATTATACTAAGTTTTTTTGCCCTTGTTGATAAAGGTGTTCGTTGCCTTTTACTCTGAACAAGTCCGACAATTCCGAAAACAATTCCTGCTGCAGGAGTAAAAAATGCCAACACAATACTCACAATTCCAAACACATAAGCAACAATACTGAAATCTTCTCTCGCCTCTTTTTTTTCAGCCATAATTAAATTAAATAATTCTGCTTTATAAAATCTTCGATTTAAAAAAATCGAATGAGTTAAAAATTCTTTGAATTTTTAAAGTTTTCATATTGCTCACAACAAGTTGCTCGATTGATATAAAAGATAAGTAATATGAATTTTCTTGCTCGCATTTTCCCACGAGTTATTAATAATTAATTTTCTCTCTACCACGAAATTTCTCGTCGATAAGCTGAATGTATAATAAAAGTTATTTTCCTCCACTACTTAATTATATTATCACGAACGAAATGAGCAATTTCTCAGTCGAGGAAATAAATAAGTCGATAAAAGTATTTTACCCAACTAATTATATCTCCAAAATTTTTTCCCTGACGTAGTCTGGAAAAATTTCATTAATATTTGAGAACATTGTAAGCAGTTATCCGATTTAATCTATCTAATAAAAAATCAACAACTTTAAAAAACAGATATTACTAATTTTTTCATCAGGGGCCCTAGCTCAGCGGGAGAGCACATGACTGAAGATGAGAAGAACCAAGGGTTCTCCTTCACAGTCTCTCCTTTCCGACGCGGATGATGATTTTCTAATTGCCTCCGTCGAAAATCGGGAGAAGAGAAAATCAGAAATCATGGTGTGCCGGGTTCGACTCCCGGGGGCCCCATAAAATATTCTAGACAAAAATATATAAACCTCAAATAATAAATTTAAGGAATGAGAGAAACAAGTCCACGTTTTTGGGAAACTTCTGGTCCTATAAAGTTGTTAGAAAAAACTCTTGGTTTTGTTTACAACATTTCACAAAAATCAAAAATAGTTTATGCTAAATTAAGGGGACTTAAATATTTTGTTGATGAATCCAACGACGATTATGTAACGATTTTACGAAAAAATAAAAAATAATTTCATTTAGAAAAAATATCTAAGGGATTAGAAACAACCCTCGCTATTAGTTTTATTCTTGGACTTTGTTTAGCAAATAATTTGTATCAATTTGGAAAAAAAATTTATTACAAAATTTCTGAAACAGATTTTTTAGAACAAGATGAAGACATATTTCGTTCTTATAAAAAATTGTAAGTCAGGAATAGGCCACCTTCTGTATTTCCCTGTATTCAGACGGAAATTGTTAACATTTGACTATGCCCATATAAATGGTTGCACCGGTTAAGACAGCCGTTTCATCAAATCTTGATTTTCTTAGCTTCCTCCACGAGTTCATTGCCGACGAAATCTTCATGTTGTCTGCGCATAGCGCAGCCCAGATTTCGTGGCGCCAAAATTTTTCTACGAAAAATTTTTAGCGCTCAAATCAAGCTGTGCCGTTTCTGTTCTGGAGCTTTGCCTCGCGGCAATCTTTTTTTCAAAAGATAACCTTTTGGAAATTTAATTTCCGGGTGGGCGGACCTTCCTCAGAATTCAATTTTGATATTGCAAAATTTGTCCGGTTAAAGACCGAATTCCGACATTAACTACCTGACTTACAATATTTTAGAGAATTAATAGTTTAAAAATCATTCGCTTTTGTAAAGTAAAAATTGTAGCTTAACACACTAAAAAATAATCTATAATTTTTATATCAGATTAATTTAAAATTGCGTTCCTATCATCGTGTATTCTAATTAATAATAGAAAATCTGCGAGGCAACGAACAGGCATTTATTAAAATAATAATTCATAATTTTTTATGTTCATTTATGAATTGGGCATAATATTTTGTCATGCGAACAAAACCAGCCTCATCTGATTTTCATCATTGAGGTTCTGGTTTTTGTTCAAGAGGTTATAGAGGTTGTTAAAAAAGTATGATTTATTTATCATCTTCAAATTTTTCTAATTTGAATGATGTGAAAAATTTCCTATTTTTCTCACCATTTTTCTAAAAAACTTAATATAACTTCGTTTATAAACCATCAGAAAAAAAGATAGTTACAGAAAATATATACTACACCTATATAAATCTTTAAATAAATCCCATTAATTTTAAATTTATGAATCTTTATGATTTTATAATTCAAAATAAAGAAATATTAAAAGTTTTATATGGACTAATAATTGGTTTTATTTGCTTGATTATTGTTTTAAAAACAGATAAATTATTTCGAATTAGTTTTCATCAGGGAATTAGGTATTTTAGAAACGCATTTTTTTTCTATGGTTTGGGGTTTATAACCCGTTATGTTTTTGGAACACCCTTGTTGGACGATTATTTTAGTCAGTATTATTTTTTAATAATTAAAATTTTATTGGAATTTTTTCTGATAATGGCAGGTTTCTTTTTATTTTATAGTCTTGTCTGGAAAAAATTTGAAGCTCACAGAAAAGGTTATTTTAGTTCGTTGCTAAACCCGCCAATTTTTATTTTTTATATTCTAACATTTTTGATAATATTTTTAGATAATTTATGGAATGGTTATTTTTTTATGTTCTCGTCGCAAATAATAATTTTTATCCTGGCATTTGCAATAAGTTTAATTAATTATGTTCGTGATGAAGGAAAACACCAATTTCTAAAATTTTATTTTTTGGCAATGATATTAAGTTTGATTGTATGGGTTTTGAATTCTTTGGCAGCTTTTTTTATACATTGGGATCAGATAATACTAATTAATGTGTCTGGAATAAATGTAATATTATTTTTATTATTTTTATTCGGTGTTATATATATAACTAATATTAAGTAAAAATAAAATGGTAAAAAAACGCGAGAGGCTCGAGGTAATTAGGGATATTTTGGAATCAATTCGTTCATCAAGAAATATAAAACCAACCAGATTATTATATTCATCAAATTTGTCCCCTCAAATGTTTAAGGAATATGTAAATGAATTGATAGTTAAGGGATTCATAAAACTCGAAATTGACGACAACGATAAGAAAACATTCTTGATAACAAAAAAAGGAAACGATTTTCTGCAAGAGTATAAAACAATTGAAAATTTCGTGAAAAATTTCGGATTGTGAAAGATTATATTGCACTCACTTCGTTCGCGATAGTGATAATTTAATTAGTAAGAATAATTTTAAATTAAATTATCGACGACGTTTTAGCATTACTTAATTAAATATATTAAGCAACTTGTTGTGAACTATTTTTTATTCAAGTTAAGTATATAATCTTTGGGAATTTTAGAATTATTTAAAAATTGATTTAATCACCAAAAATTTTTTGGTTAAGACGTTCGATTTCTATTTGACGATTATGCTCATCATTATATCCTATCCATGATGTATAATACCTTGATTATAAGGACGTTCTTCTCTAAAATACTCATCTGATTCACGTTCCATTCTTCTTAATTTTTGATAATCACTTTCTTCATTCATTATGTATTAAATTTATTCTTTTAATTTTTAAATTTTTATGTATTGTATAATATAATTCCATTTTTTCCTGTTAGTTTTTTTTAATCATCGCCAACATCAATTTAATTCCAAAGAATTTCCAAAATAAAAAACAAAAAAATAAAATTCACCTCTTATTGAATAAAAATAACCTAATATCTTCCTCGGCTATTTCCGCCGAAACTTCTTCTTTGGAAATTTCTCTTAGGTCTTTCTTCCATTGGTTTAGCTTCAGAAATTTTAAGTTCTCGTCCTTCGTAATCTTTTCCATTGAGCTCTGAAATAGCTTTTTTTGCAGCCGAATCATCGGCAATAGTTACGAAACCAAAACCTTTTGACCTTCCTGAAAACTTATCTTTGATGAGTGTAACTTCTTCAACACCAAAATCTGAAAAAATATTTTTCAAACTTTCTTCATCAACACTAAAAGGCAAATTACCCACGTATATTTTCATTTTATCCTCCTTACATTTATTTGAGTAGAACTAGAAAAACTTCTAATACTATCCTATTACATTTAACTAACATATTATTTGTTGATAAATAGGGTATATAAATGTTTTTGTGATGGTGTATTGTTA
>CAYITA010000043.1:0-6924 GCA_964366165.1 Candidatus Woesearchaeota archaeon | reverse complement strand
AGTCACAAATTTTATAAACGTGTTCTCTTTTGATTTTCCGATGAGGCTGTAGCTCAGCCTGGCTAGAGCACCGCTCTGATAAGGCGGGGGTCCACAGTTCAAATCTGTGCAGCCTCATTTAATTTACTGCTCGTAAACTCGCAATTAATTTTAATAATTAATTAGAAAACGCGATGACAAAATGTAATTTTGATAATTAGTTTTTCATAAAATAAAAATTTATTAACGTCTGAAAATTTCTCTTGAAATTCTCAATCAATTGCCCCAAATTCCAGAACAAGTTTTTCCTGTGATAATCTTTTATTGATTATCGGAAGATTTATCGGAATTAATTTGAAATACGCTTTGTCTTTTGCGACAGCTTTGATTTCTATGCTGTTTTCCAATTTTATTATTGAAACATCTTTTAAAGATTTAACTCCAGGCAAATCAATTTCATAAACGACTTTGTCAGACAATCTTCTAATGTCTGTCGCAGGTTCTTTTCTCGGAAGTTTTGAAAATTTCTCGAGTTTTTTTGTTGGAGCATCTAAATTTTCTTCAATCACTTTTTTTATCTGCTGTTCTTTTTGCCTGAAATCAGGAATATTTCCAGACGAGCGAACTCTGATTTCTGGTGGTTTTCCCGTTGCTGTTGAAATGCTGATGCTGATTCCCCCACTTCTTATAGGAAATATCTGTTTTTTTGGGGGCATTTCATTTTTTCCAAACATTTCGTCCATATTTTTAAATTCTTTGTCCAGATTTTTCATTAGAGAATTAAATAACATATTCAAACCCATTGGAAGTTTAATTTCTGCTGTCTGGAATTCAGGGAAAAAATCATTTGTCCCAAGCATTCCCCAATCAGATTCATTTTCACAATTATCTTTTGCAGGTATTCCACAAATAGGGCAGAAACTAAATTCTTTAGCTATTTTTTTACCACATCTTTTGCATTTCTTTTTTCCGAACATAATTAATTTTAAACTTGCCTATTTATAAGGTTTTTGTAGGAGAAAAATATAAATTAACATGATGATATTATATAGTTTAGAATAAAAAATAAAAAATTGCTCGCAATAAGTTGCTCGAGATAAAAAACAGAAGTAGTGGAAGAAATAACCAATTTATCATCATAATCATTATTGAGAATTTATATTACTTTAATTTTTATCAATCTGCGACGAAGGAGTAGGTAATAAATTATATTTTAAATAATTTGTATAATTTTTATGTCAAGATTTTGGGTTTAATTTACAGTAGAAATAAATTATAAATCTTATTTTTCATCTCTCAAACAAATATTTTTTTATCGACATGATTTCGTGCGCTTCTTCGATGATTGTTGCTTTTCCGTCTTTGAAAATTATGCCTCTTAATATTTTTGAGCCGACGAATTTTTTTGTTTTCCTGACTTCTTTTATTTTTTTTAAGAATACTGAAATTACAATTATTCTTGCAGCAGCGCTTAAAATAAATATGAAAAAAAGCGGTTTCATGAAACTAATTTCTAAATACTTGATTAAAATTGCTGCAATTCCGGCTCCGATGAAAATTCCTATTCCATTCAGTAAATTGTAATAAGAAACTGTGAGTCCTCTTTTTTCTTGAGGAATGCTGTCGTAAACAAAATTTGCTGCTGCTAAATTAAATCCGGCCATAGCAATTCCGCTTATCAGCGACGGAATCAGGATTAAATAAATTGGATTTGGAGATAAGATAAATAAAATAGGAGTAATTGAAATTAAAAGAGAAGTTATTGTGAATACAATTCTATTTCCATAATTGTCGGATATTTTTCCCCAAATTCCCATTACAATCAATGAAAAAACCATTCCAGATAATATAATAATCATATAAGTGACATAATCAAAATTCAATTCCTTTAATAAATAAATTATCATCAATGGGGAGGATATATACATTGCCAGACTTAAAAAAGCCCTGAACAACGCAAATTTTCCAAAATTATTTTTCCAGGAATTTAATATGAAATTGCTAAACGAAAAATAATATCCTTTTTTTAATTTTAATTTTGGCTCGTATTGTTTTTTAAGCATTCTCCAAGATGCAATTCTTGCAATAAATGCTGTTGAAAATAAAATCACAAATCCGAGCATTATTTTGTTTTGATGCTTGAAAAAATCAAGAGCGTACGCTGCGAGAATTGTGAAGATAACTCCGATAAATCCGAGAATTAAACTTCTTTTTGCGAACCATCTTCCGCGATATTCCTTGTCGACAACATCACCCATCCAGGAAAACCAGGCGGGAATTGCAGAATTACTTGCAATTACATAAAGCGAGAAAAAAATCAAAAGCATTAAAGGAAGAATGTTTGTCAGCAATCCGTAATAAAATAAAAACGCTATAGCAATCATCGGAATCCAGATTAATATTTCAAATAGAACTGCCTTGAGAACAATTTTTTTTCTGGAATATTTTTCAATTAATCTTGAATTGAAAGTTTGACTTAATGGGCCGAGCAATCCGGAAATTGAACTTAGCAAAACTACAACTGAATTGCTGGAATTTATTGCTATTGCAAATGGAGAAATATAACTGTCTCCGAGGGAAAATTTTATATTGTCAAAAATGCCTTCGCTAATTGAGCGTCTTCGCGATTTGTGCTTCAATTCTTTTACTCTTGAATTGTCTTTTTCAAAATTTTTTTTATTTTGAAAATTTCCTGTTTTTTTCATCTTCAAATTCTTATTTTGAATGATGTGAAAAATTTCCGATTTTTCTCACCATCTTTGTTGTATTTAACCACAACAATTATTATAAACTTTTAGTTTTTCAAATGTTATGGAAAAAAATTTAGAAAGACAAGTAATTTTTAATCAGCTAAGATCTAAAACAAATTCTGAAAGATGCGAATGGTGGTTTTTAATTATTAATCAAAACAGAGAAATTGAAGAAATCCAACAGAAAATTTACAGATTGTTTATGCCTATTGAAGAGGAGGGATGCAAATTAGAAGGGATAATTAAAGGAACTGGACTAAGATACAGAATGATTAATTTTGAATCACGGAAAAAAGTTGAATTGAGTGAATTGCGCAGGATTTACAAAAAGATTATTACTGATCCGAGACTATGTTATAGAAAAGATAAAAACGGATTGGAAAAATATATTGGAAATGTTATTGATGCTCTTGAGGATTGAATACTACTCTGTTGGAAAATATTTATTTGAATATAATTTTTGAATTTTAAGTCGGAAGAAATTATCCCACTGTCCACTCCCAACTAACTCACAACTTCGCACGAGATATTGATATTTTATTTTCTCTCTACCACGAAGTTGTTTGCTCACTCAAAAGAATAAAAGTAATGCGAGAAAATTTCTTTATTATTACTTACTTTTTCAGGTAGAAGGATTTGATTATTTATTTTAGTGTATGGCCCGAGGACATATGTCCTAGGCAAAACCGAAAATTAGTTCTCACCTCTGCTCGCGACTTCGCACGAGTTATTTATTTTTTATTTTGTCTCTACCACAAAATCGCTCGGTTCGAAAAATTAATTTAACTTCGAAATCGCATAACTGCAGATTTCTCCGTCGAGAATTGAAGTAAGCCGATAAAATTTTATCGCATTATTTATATCTTCAAAAATTTTTCCTTGTCGCAAGACTGGAAAAATTTTATCAATCTTTGCGAAGCAAGTAAATTTTACACATAAAAAATATTAGGACATATGTCTGTGGGCTACACAGATTATTTATTTTAGTTAAATTTTTATATCTTCTTTTAGTTGGTTTTTTATGAGAAAAACTTTTTATGTTACAACTCCAATATATTATCCAAATGATGTTCCGCATATTGGACACGCATATACAACCATCGTCGCGGATGTTTTGGCTAGATGGAACAAGATTAAAGGAAAAGAAGTTTTTTTCCTGACAGGAACCGACGAGCACGGAAAAAAAATTGAAGAAACTGCGAAGAAGAACGGGAAAAAACCCAAAGAATTTGTCGACGAATTAATTCCAAAATTCAAGGACGCGTGGAAAAAATTAAATATAAAATATGATTATTTTATTAGAACTACTGACAAAAATCACGAGAAATTAGTCAAAGAAATTCTGCAGAAAGTTTATGATAAAGGCGATATTTATCTCGGAGAATACAAAGGGTATTATTGTGTCGGATGCGAGGCATATTACACTGAAAAAGATTTGATTGACAGATGCTGTCCTATTCATAAAACAAAAATACAAAAATTAAAAGAGTCAAGTTATTTTTTCAGATTAAGCAATTATGAAAAAAAACTTCTTGATTTTTATAAAAAAAATCCGGAATTTATTTCTCCAAAAAATAAAAAACAGGAAATTATAAATCGAGTTAAGGAGGGTTTGAAAGATTTAAGCATTTCGAGAACGAGTTTTGACTGGGGAATTGAATTGCCTTTTGATAAAAAACATGTTTGTTATGTTTGGTTTGATGCTTTGTTTAATTATTATTCAGCGACGAGAGAAAAAGGAAAAGAAAAATTCTGGCCTGCAGATGTTCATATAATCGGGAAAGATATTTTATGGTTTCATTCTGTTTATTGGCCTGCATTTTTGCTGTCTTCTGGAATTGAACTTCCGAAAAAAGTTTTTGCACACGGATGGTGGACTTTTGACAAGGAGAAAATTTCAAAATCGCGCGGAAAAATAATTAATGTCGACGAATTAATTGCAATTGCAGGTGTTGATTCTGCGAGATATTTTTTGCTAAGAGCAACTCCATTTGGTGAAGACGGAGATTTTTCAGAAAAAGAATTAATTGCACGGCACAACAACGAACTTGCGGACAAACTTGGAAATCTTGTAAGCAGAGTTGCAGGATTAATTGAAAATACCAAATTGGAAAAATGCGAGAATAGATTGATAAAAAAATTAAAGATTAAAGAAATAGAAAATAAAATTGACAATTATGAATTTGACAAAGCACTGAATTTAATTTTTGAATTTATCGATATTTGCAACGAATATGTTCAGAAAAATGAACTTTGGAAATCGAGGGATGGAAAAAAACTTTTTGAATTAAAAGAGAGCATTTTGAAAATAGCTAAATTACTTTGGGCATTTATTCCTTCATCGTCAGAAAAAATAAAAAAGCAATTTTCAGAGGAAAATATTAAGAGAGGGGAAATACTTTTTAGGAAAATTTGAGATTTAAAAAATGCTCGCTGACGCTCGTATTGATTGAGAATATAAGTAATAGGAGAAACTATTAGCGATTATATATTTCTATAAATTATTAACAAATTATCGTCGAGAATTTAAACTACTTTAATTTTATTAATCTGCGAGTGAAACGAGCAGGAAATTATTTAAGTAAATTTTTAATTAATATTCTCTTTACCCGAAATCACCTCGTGACTTCGCTCGTCACTGGATTACTTTTTCTCTCTCGCAAAATCACTCGCCTTCGGCAGATTTCTGGTATGGAATTGAAGTAATCTCTGCAAATGAGCAGTTAAGTGCTCCCGAGACTTCAGCGTCGATAAAGTTTTGAGGGATTTAACCTTAGATAATATGCCCCTATGATTACTTAATCCTAAGGATTAACTCTCCAACATTTTGCTCAAGATTATCACTTTAATTTCAACATCTCCACTCAAAAACCTAAATTTAAATTCCTAAGGAGAAAGCAACCTTAGGACATATTTTATAGTTCAACTCCCCGACATAACTAATAGACTACAAATCTTCTAAGCCAGGTTTTCCTTCTATGAATTGACATTCTAGTCCTAATTTCCTAAAATAATTACACATAGCTTGACAAGCAAATCTTTCAGTAGAGTAATGAGTTCCGCCTAAAACATTTATTTTATGTTCTTTAGCAAAATCATGAGCTTTTTGTGAATGTGAGTTTAAAGCAGTTATTCCAGTTACAAATGTATTTACACCTTCTTTTGCAATTTCCTGCAACATTTCAACATCATTTCCACCACCCGCTATAACTGCAACAACACCCTCCTGAATAACTGAATTCCCATATTGATATAAACTAACTCTATGACCAACTGCCTCTTCAAATTTTCTTGATAAATCTGCAGTTGTTCTTAATTTTGTTTTTCCAAATACCCCACACAAAGCTCCAAAATATGGGGCAAATGGTTTTCTAGGTTTTATTTCTAAAGCATTAGCTAAAGTTGAGCTTGTTGAATATTCTCCATAATTATCTAATGGAACGTGTAAGTTATAAACTGAAATTCTTCTTGCTTTGAATTTTTTTAGTAAATCTCGATTCATCTGTTGAAAAACTTGTGGAGCTTTTGTAATATTCCAAATAGATGGGTGATGAACAAAAAGCAGAGCATCTTCTGTTTTCTGAGCTAAAATAGACTTCATTACTTTTTCTGTTGGAAATACCGCAGTATAAACTCTATTAATCTGTTGAGAATTATCACAAACTAGGCCCATAGACCTTTTCTTAAAGTTCTCACTAAGAAAATCTTTGACTTCTTCCATATGCTCGGCCCATTCATCACTTAAGCCGGGCTTTATGAAGTCTTTTTCTAGCCTTGCATAAAGTTCTGTTGCTTCCATACTAATTCCTAGAAAATGGGTGTTATAAATCTTATTACAAACCGCGTAACATAAAGTATATCAAAAGGTGTAACAAAAAGTATTACACGCCCCCACGATTACTTAATCCTTAGGATTAACGCCCCCACGAGATATTTAACCTTAGATTCAATATCTTCTCATTAATCTTTCCCACAGCGAAGGCTTGTCTTTGTCTGAGTCATATTCGAGATTTAGTATTTTTGCTGCGATTTCTTTGTAAGCCCTAGCAGGTTTGCTTTTTGGATGAGTGTGCACAACAGCATCTTTTAAATTTAAAGCCTCCTGAAAGATAATATCCTCTGGAATCATTCCAAGAATCTGAGTTTCCAGCATATCTTTTACAGCTTCTGGCTGCATTTCTGATTTATTTTTTTT
>CAYITA010000042.1:0-7118 GCA_964366165.1 Candidatus Woesearchaeota archaeon | reverse complement strand
CTCGCAAAATAATTCTACCGCCATCCCCCACCCACCCACCCAAGAGAAAAAAAATAGTATCAACAAAAAAAGTTTAATTATTGGCATGTTAGATTTAAGCGGATTAAAAGTTGATAATAAAATTGAAAAATTAATTTCAGATAAAATTGAAAAATCTGCGAAAAAATACGGCTGGAAAACAAAAAAAATAAAATTAAATTATATTGACTTGGCAATTGAAACTTATTATCCTTTGGTTTATGTTGAATTTTTTTCTGGGACGAGAAAATTTGATGGCAGAAGATACGGAAAAAAAATTGAGCAATCTGCTGGGCCAGAAGTTCTTAGAAGAATTATTGGCGGGAGCGAGATTACAAAAGCAGAGTATAAGGGAAGATATTATTATCGGGCGCTGAAAGTTAAGAAACTTATTGAAATGGAATTTGAAAAATTTTTTAATGGAAAAGATAAAGTTGATGCGATCGTGATGCCGACTGTTCCGAGACTGCCCCACAAAATCGGAGAAAAAATCAGCGTCGACGAAATGTATAGTTATGATGCTTTGACAATTCCCGCGAATTTGGCTGGAAATTGCTGTGTTTCAATTCCTGCTGGGAAATTATCTTTCCCGCCCACCCGCCCAGGGAAAGGAAATAATATTAACAGCAAAAAAAATATTCATTTAATTCCTGTTGGAATGCAAATCATGTGTGACAAATTTCAAGATGAATTGATGCTGGATATTGCAGAAAAGATTGAAAAAGTTTAAGATGAAAAATAAAAAGAGGAGAAAAAATAATTTTCATTTTTTAAATTTAAATCTCTGAATATACAAAATTGCTGCGAATATAATTCCTGTTGAATTAATCATTATGTCGAATAAACTGAAGCTTCTTCCAGGCACAAAAAGTTGATGTATCTCGTCGGAAATTCCATAAAATATTGCAATAGCGATTCCAATAATAATTTTCTTTTTTTTGATTTTTCCTTTTAAAATGGAAATCAAAATAAATGCTGACAAAAGAAAAAATGCGTAAAAGTGATAAACAATTGGAGTTAGGCTAAATCCTCCTTCGGTTGGCTGAAATGTTCTGCTGGATATATAAAAAATTAACACAGCGCCAATTATTGCTGTTAACCATGATAATTTATTATGCTTTTCAAAAAAACTTATCATAATATAATTAATGAGGCATCTAAATATTTAAATATAATTTATAGTAACAATTTTTATGAAACCAAATATTCGGCTAAGTGGAATAGTTTCTCTGCGAGAGGATTATGATAATCCAAAAAATAAAAAATATTATGCTGTTTTGTCTGTGACTATTAAAGCAGATGACATAGATGATTATACTCCGCAGAAAGCGAATTTTGAGGTTTCAATTACAGCAGAGCATTATAACTTTTTAAGAAAAAAATTTGCAGAGTCTAATGCAGAAGAGCCTGTTCTAAGGATAAATTTAGAATTAATTTTGGATGGCGTTTGTTGGGATTAATTTTTGACTTCTGAGAATATTCTTATTTTTGTATATAAAATTTCTTGCTTCGCAAAATTGATATAATAATTAATGTAAGAAAATCTTTTTTGGTATTTATTATCTTCTACGAGAAATCTGTCGGAGACGATTTCAAAGTAAATATTTCAAGCAACTTGTTGCGAGCATTTTTTTATTTATCAGATAACATATTTTATTTTGTATATTGAATTTTTCTTACAAAATCCTTTTAAACTAATTTTAATTCTTTATTTTATGAAAATCAAAGATTTTCAACTGTTAAACACTTACGCGGCACGGCATTATAAAACGTGTTCAACATTATGAAAATTGACGGTGTGGATTTGAAATGGCTTGGACATTCGAGTTTTTTAATTAAAAATTCCAAAATAATTTATATTGACCCATATAATATTAAATCTGAAAGCGAAAAAGCTGATTTGATTCTGATTACACACAGCCATTATGACCATTGCAGTATTGCGGATATGGGAAAAATTGTGAAAGAAGGAACAAAAATTATTTCTACTGCTGATTGCCAGAGTAAAATTACGCGATTTCAAGTTCCGATTAAAATGGAAGTTGTTGAACCGGGACAGGAATTAGATTTAGGAAATATAAAAATAAATGTTATTCCTGCATATAACATCGACAAATCATTTCATTCTAAAGAAGAAGGATGGGTTGGTTATTTAATAAAGATTGAAGATGTTTTTATTTATCATGCAGGAGACAGCGACAATATTCCTGAAATGCAAAAATTAACTGGATATAAAAAAGAAGGAAGAAAATTTATTGCGTTATTGCCTGTTGGAGGAAGATTTACTATGAATGCTGAAGAAGCTGCTGAGATTGCTAAATTAATTCGTCCGGATGTTGCAATTCCAATGCATTTTGGAAGTGTTATAGGAAGTTCAGAAGATGCTGAAGAATTCAAAGAACTTTGCGAGGAATCTGGAATTCACGCAGAAATTTTGGAAAGAGAATAATTAAAATGTTTAAAAAATTACGACTTCGTCGATATTGATATAATTTTAAGTAATGTGAGGAAAACGTCGTTGATAATATAATAAAGTTGTTTTTGAATTACTAATATTTTATCAATATCACGAGCTTGCGAGTGCAAATGTGAGATTAAGAATTTAATTTAATAAAGAATAATTATTTTAATATTTGAATTAATTTATCATACATTGCTTTTGCTTCTTTGTGAAGTTTTTTTTTGTTACGATATGATTCTCTTACTAATTCTATTAAAATTTTATCTCTATAAACATCTATTTTATCGACGCAACATTCTTTTCTGCATTTAGCATATTCTTGTTCTGTCGGAAACGGCCATCTCAATATATATCTTTCCCAATTTTCTGTTTTTTTAGAGATTACTTTTTCAATATTCCACAGAAAAGAAGATTCTTCATATTCATTTTCTGCAAAAAATTTCAGTGATTCTTGAATTTCGGCTTCAGTTTTATCCTCTAAATCTTGAGATGGAAAAATATATTTCATAGAATTCAAGCGCGTGGTTAAATCCACATCCAATGCATCTGTTATTATTTTTTTAACTTTTGATATTCTTTCTAATCTTATTAATCCTTTAATTCCCAATCCTGGAGCAACAGCTTCGAAACTCCACGGTTCCATGTTAATCAAACTTCCGAATGGCTCATAAAGTTCTAAAATTTTTTCTGGCATGTTTAACAGATTGAAACAAAAAAGAGTATATTTATTTTTCTTTTAAAATATTTTAATTACTTAATAGAAGTTACAAAATAGAAATATTTAAAAACCCAGGTTTGCTGTAAAAATAAATTAAAATGGATAGAAGTTATAAAGATAAGGAAAGAGCATATGTAGAGGAAAATAGAAGCCCAATTGTAGGGAATAGTAAAAGTGTGGGAAGTCCTGAAATTGGAAAAGATTATGCAGAGGCAGTAATAGGAAGATTTGATGAAATATTCGAAAGTTTAGAAACAGAGAATAAAACTAAAAATTAAAATTTATGGAAAATAAAATGACAAAAAAATATATCTCTACGCCAGTTTCAGAGTTAAAGGAAAATCAATATACTCAAGAAAGAGAAGAAAGAAATAAAAAATGGGCAAGCAGAACTTTGTGCGCTTTAGCTGGCATAGCAATGAGTGCTTTAGTTGTAAATGCAGGTTATCAAATTTTATATGGGGATCCAAAACAAGAAAGAGAAAAGAAAAATAGAGAAATGACGCAATATTACGAAGCAAATAATATTCCTTATACAGAAGTTAATGGCAGAGTAAATCCGGTTTTAGGGAAATTAGAAATAAAATCAGACAAACTTAATTTATTAAAATCTGACGAAGAAACTTCTGAAAGTTTGTGAAAATTATTTTAGTGAAGAATTGCTCGCAACAAGTTGTTCGAATTAATAAAAATTAGTAATATAAAAACATCGAGGATAATCTGATAAAAGGTTTTTCTTCTGTTATTTATTTAAGAAAATCTGCGAATGAAATGAGCAGGTATTAAATAAATTATCTTCAATTACAATTTAATTAAGATATATTTCTTTTTATTTCTTCTAAATTATAGATTGTACTAACACCTTCGATGTTTTCTTGATTTTCTAAATTGGCAAAAATGCAATTTATTTTTTGTTCTCTGCAGAAATCATAGCTGTCTTTTCTTCCTCCACCAATATAGATAATTGGTTTGCCATATTTTTTTAAAAATCTGTCAAAAACAATTCTTTTATCGTCCTTCTCATTCGGAATAGAGCATTCGACAATATCAAATAAATTTGTTAGTTTTGTCAAAGATAAAATTCTTTCTAAAGCCGATTTTGTATTCGTTGTTATTAATGCTAATCTGTATTTTTTCTTTAAGGTTTTAAAATATTCTACAATATCACTATTTATAATTTCTGAATTTTGCCGAATATACTGACAAACAGAATCAAAAAATAATTCCCTCGCTTTTATTGTTCTTTGTTTTTCTGAAAGAGAAGGATATAATCTTGTCATTACTTCGTCAACCCCCTGAAAATAATTTGCTTTGTTAATCCATATTTTGACAGTTTCATCTTTAAGTTGTTTAGCAGCATGTTCATACCATAAAATATGCGCCTTATCCCAAGGTTCTTGTTTTACAAATAATCCTGCAAAGGTTGTTGCAATAATTGGTTTTTTCATAAAAATAGATAAATGCGAAATATTTAAAACTTGCTGGTGATTATTTTCTCATGGATAATTTTTTAAGAAGAAAGCAAGACACTCTTTCAAGAAAAGATAAATCTTCTAAAGGAGATTGGGATGAAAAAATTTTGAAACTTTGCGACAAGATAAATTTAAATGAAAATTATTATACAACTTCTTCTTGTTCTGGAAGAATTGTTTTAATGATTAATCAAGATAAAAAAGCAGAACGCCTTTTTTTGAAAATTTGGCATGATTTAATTTCTTTTGAGGAATTAAAAAAAGAGTTGGGAAAAATATTGCACTCACAAGTTCGTGATATTGATGGCTCGAGCCAGGCTTTGTCGGGGCTCTCGCAAAAAAATTTAATTAATGAGAGAAAAAAATTTAACCTCGATGATAAATTAAATCCTCAGAATTTCATTACTAATTCTAAAAAATTTGCGACGAAAGGAGCAAGTAATAATAACATAAAATTCAAGCAAGAATCAGTTATAATTCATGTTGCCTGCAAAACTTTTGAAGATGCGAAAAAATTTTTATTGAAATCTCAGAGAGCGGGTTTCAAAAGAAGCGGAATAATTTCTTCTGGAAAAAGATTTGTCGTTGAGTGCATTAGCACAGAAAAATTGGAATTTCCTATAATTAACAACGGAAAATTAATTGTCGATAATGAATTTTTGAAAATCGTCGTCGGGAAAGCAAATGAGAATTTGGAAAAGGGATGGGGGAAGATTGAGAGATTGGGGAAAAGTTTATGAGAAAAAATGCGCGTTGATTAACAAACCACCACGTCCCCACCACCACCCCAAAATTGCAAAATTCGCTTCACTAATTTTGATATAAATATTTTTGAAGTAATCTAAATTCTCTACGATAATTAATTAAAAAGTTATTAATGATAACGATATATTTTTCTCATACACTAATTATTTCCCCTAATTTTTCCGAAGGAAAAATTCCATAAATCTTGAGGCACCGAGCAAATGCAAAGATTTATAATTAATATTTTTTTATTTTTTATGGTGATGGTTTTGGAATCGCCTTAGAATTCTAAAATATATGGAAGAAAAATACGACGCTGTTTTAACAATGGGAAGAAATTGGAGAGGTTATCCTGGAAGGCACCAAATTTTTCAGATAAGAGGAAAAGATTTTCTCGATTTAAATGTTCTTGCAAGAATGAATTGCGTGGTAGTTGCTGAATTTTACAGACAAGGAAAAACAGATTATATAATTTTTGGAACTGGGCAAAGCGCAGGAGAAAAATTTCCTTCTGAAGCGCGAGCTATGAAAAATTATATCTTAAGAAAATATTCTGAAATTCCCGACGACAGAATTTTAATACACGAAAATAATTTAGAAAGTTATCAGGAAATTGAAGATGATGCAAAAATTGCGAGAGAAAGAGGATTAGAAAAATTAGCTCTTGTTACAATTGATACTCAACTTCCGAAAGGAATTAGAATGCTTAGAAGAAATGGGTTTAAAAATGTTGTCGGTTATGATACTTTTCAAGAGATTATAAAAATTGATTCGAGATATGCAAAATTAATTGAGGGATATAAAAATTCTTGCGCTGAAAAATATGAAAGTGCCAAAGAAAATTTGCTTGCCGTCGCTGATTTCTTTGGAATTAGAGGATGGTTCTGGAAAAGAGTTGCGAAAATTATCAGGAAATAATTAATAAAATTTATTTTTTTGCAAGATATTATATTTTTTCAACTATCAAAATGTTTAAATAGAAGTGAATATTGTTTTTTGTATTGATTATTCGGGTTGACGCTTTGAATAATTAATATTTCAGTGATAAAGGTGATTTTTTTCACCTTTTTTTCTTAATCTAATAATAGCTGGAAGTTTGTGAACTATTTAAACTTTTTCGTGTTTGAATAAAACTTTTAGCTCACAGAAAATCTTAGATTTTCTGAGCATTTGCTTTCAAAAAGCAAATGAAGACAAATGTAAGGAGGAACAAAAAAATGGTTTTAGATTTTGCGAGAGAAGCAGTAGAAAAATCAAGCACACATAGTATTAATTTTGATGAACTTAAAGCAGGAAAGGCAAATATAAAAGTTGTTGGTTGTGGTGGAATGGGTGGAAATGCTGTAACATGGCTTTTCAACAAGGGAATTAATGGAGCTACAATCTATGCTGCAAATACTGATGCGCTGCATTTGAGTGTTACTAAAGCTGATGAGAAAATTCTTATTGGTAAAGAACTTACTCGTGGTTTAGGAGCTGGTGGAATGCCAAATAGAGGTAGAGAAGCTGCTAAAGAAGCTATAGTTGACATAAAAAGATCTGTTGGAAATGCAGATATGGTATTTGTAATTGCCGGACTTGGTGGTGGTACTGGAACTGGTGCTGCTCCGGTCATAGCTCAATTAGCTAAAGAAACTGGTGCTGTTGTTATTGGTGTTGTTACAATGCCTTTTGAATGTGAAAAAGCAAGAATTGACAAAGCAGA
>CAYITA010000041.1:0-7186 GCA_964366165.1 Candidatus Woesearchaeota archaeon | reverse complement strand
AAATACAAAAATTAAAATTTTTGTCTCATTCAATTCTCACGAATTGAAGAAAACAGGAAATTTTTTGTCTTTTCAATTTTGGGAAAATGGAAGATAAAATGAAAAAAACAAAAATTGAAAATAAAATAAAAGAAGAAAACAAAAATATAGTCGGAGCTGTAAAATCCCGAGGAAAAACTTTTGAGGGAAATGTTATAAAAAAATTCCCAAAAAGAGTTGTAATTGAATTTGAGAGAAGCATTTATGTAAGAAAATATGAAAGATATGCTAAATCAAGAACAAGAATTCACGCGAGAGTTCCTGAAAATCTTGAAAATGAAATTCATGTCGGAGATTATATTAAAGTTCAGGAGTGCCGTCCATTAAGCAAAATTATACATTTTATAGTTATTGAAAAAATTAAATCTGGAAAAACAGAAGAAAAAAATAAATTGGGGGAAGGGAAATGAAAAATAAATTTTGCCACTCCAACTCTCACGCGAAAGGCGTCTTGCAACGAGTTGGAGACAAGAAAATCTCTTTGAGATTTTCAGTGGCATTAAACTCCTTCGGAGTTCAATGAAATGAAAGCAGTAAGCGCAAAAACAACAAGAGCATTTAATCTCGGGGCAAGAATGATTTCAGCTGACAATAGCGGAGCAAAAATTGTTAAAATAGTTTCAGTGAAAAAAGGAAAAGGAACAAAAGGACGGCAAGTGCCTGCGAAAATTGCAGACTGGGTTAAGGTGTCTGTAAAAAAAGGAATTCCAGACATGAAAGGAAAAGTTTTCGACGCTGTTATAATAAGACAGAGAAAACCTTACAGAAGATACACTGGAGAGAGAGTAGCATTCGAGGACAATGCTGTTGCTATTTTGAAAGATGAAAAAGGAAATCCAAAAGGAACTCAAATTAAAGGACCAATTGCAAGGGAGGTTTTGGAGCGATGGCCGTCAGTTGCTAAAATCGCGAGCATGGTTTATTAAAATGTATGAAATAGATAATAAAAAAATTAGTGAAGGAAATCGTGAAAGAATTGGAGGATGCCTTGACAGATTGGAAATTGCTTCAGAAAATTTTATGAATATTCCTTTAGAATTTATAAAAGTTCTTGTGGAATATTTTAAAATCCGAGAAAGAAGTAATTTACTAAAAACAGAACTATCTGCTTATGATGATGAAGTTATAAGGTATTTAGATAAATTTGCAACTAATAGAGTAAAATTAATAGGAGAAAGAAAATGAAAAAACATTTTTCCCCTCACTGGAAATCCTCGTCACAACCGAGAAAACAGAGGAAATACATAGCAAATGCTCCGATTCATATTAAAAGAAAAATGTTGAGTGTTAATTTAACAAAAGAATTGAGAAAAAAATATGGAAAGAGAAATACTCCTGTGAAAAAAGGAGATTTGGTAAAAATCATGAGAGGAAAATTCAAAAAAAAGCAGGGAAAAATTATAGAAGTTAATACAAAATCAGGAAAAATTTATATCGAGGGAATATTAGCAAAAAAAAGAGACGGCTCGAGTGTTAAAGTTCCATTGAAATCTTCAAACTTGCAAATTATAGAATTAAATATGGATACTAAAAGAGGAATTGAAAAGAGCCCTTTCTTTCTTTTAGCAGAAAGAAAGTCCTCGGGTAAAGAAAGTAAGCTAATAGTCGGGGAAAGAGAAAAACTAAATACTCAAGAAAATATTTCAAAAAATAAGGAGGAAATTAGAAAATGAGTGAAAGAAAAAAAATTAACTTCGATGGAAAAAAATTAAATTTAGAAGAGATTAGCGTCGGAGATATTTTAATACGAAACAGGGATTCTATGATTATTATTAATGAATTAGTTATCGAGAAAAAAGATAATCGAGTAGTTATAATATGCAGAGGTTCAAGTTTTCCTGTGATATATCGAGAATACGATATATCCTCAAACGGAGATGTTAGTTTGAGAGATGCTCACGCAAGAGAAAACAAAACTTACTTAAAACAATTAGAGGAGGCACAATTATGAGTTACCTGAAAAGACAGCAAGCGCCGAAAAACTGGCCAATACCAAGAAAAGGAACCGCTTATGTAGTTAAACCAAAATCAGGAACAATACCCTTGCTGATTGTATTCAGAGACATGCTGAAAATTACACAAAATCGAAAAGAAGTGAAAAAAATAATTCATGATAAATTAATTTTAGTGAATAACAAAATTGTCAGAGACGAGACAAATGGGGTAAATTTATTTGACAGTATTTCAATTATTCCATCTAAAAAATATTATCGAGTTGAATTGAATGAGAAAGGAAAATTCAGCCTTGAAGAGATAAAAGAATCTGAAACTAATCATAAGGTTTCAAAAATAGTTGATAAAAAAATATTAAACGGAAAAAAAATACAGGTGAACTTAATCGACGGAAATAATTTTATATCCAATGTTAAATGCAATACTGGAGATTCTGCCTTGATTAATTTTAAGGAAAAGAAAATTGAAAAATGCCTTCCATTAATCGAAGGAGCAAGAGTGGTGGTGTTCGCTGGTAAGCACGCCGGCAAAAAGGGAGTTATTGAAAAAATAAGCTCTGAAGAAAAAATGGTTTCACTAAAAACTAAAGATGAAAATATAAATGCTCTAATTAAACAGATAATGGTGATTAACTGAAATGGAAACTGAAAATAAAAAAAATTGGAAATTTTTTAACTTTCCATTTTTGGGGAAATAAAAAAATGGAAAATAAAATGCGGGAAATAAAAATTGAGAAAGTTGTTTTAAGTTTAGGTTATACTGGAGAAGAGTTGGAAAAAGGTGTTAAACTTTTGAAACTGCTTTCCGGAGGAAGAAAACCTGCGAAGATGAAAACAAAAAAAAGAATTCCGTCGTTAAATGTGCGTCCGGGTTTGGAAATTGGAGCAGTTGTTACAATAAGAAAAAATCCCGAGGAAATTTTAAAAAAAATGCTTATAGCGATAGATAATAAATTAAGAAGACGGCAAATTTCAAAAAATAATTTTTCGTTTGGAATCAAAGAATACCTTGAAATTCCAGGAATAGAATACCAAAGAGATATTGGAATTATGGGTTTGGATATAACTGTTGCATTCAAGAGAAGCGGTAGAAGAGTAAAATTAAAAAAAATCAAGCAAGGAAAATTTTCACAAAGGCAGTCAATCTCAAGAGAAGAGATAATTAAATTTATGGAGGACAAATTCAATACTGAATTTGTTGGAAAGATATAATATGAAAAAAATAGAAATTTTTCTATCTCTTAAACACCGGAGGTGTTCAAGATGACTGCAAGTGATTGGAAAAAAACATTGAAGCAATTGAAAGTAAAACTAGCAGTGCGGGAAAAATTCATAAAGCATAATAAACCAAAAGAAAGAAAAACAGGAATCGCCGCTAAAAAATGCGAAAAATGCGGGCGTTTTGGAGCGCACATAAAATCATACGGATTAAATTTATGCCGACAGTGCTTCAGGGAAATTGCTGAAGAAATCGGATTCAAAAAATACAGTTAGGAGAAAAATAATACAATGAAAATTAAAAATTCAAAAATTAAAATTTTTGAAACTTCAACTTATCAGTATGAAGTTTTTCAAGCATCCAAATTACCAAATAAATCGGATGGAGGAATTTGAATATGTCACAAGATGTTGTTGCTGATGGATTGAACATGATGAGAAACGGAAAAAAATCCGGAAAAGAAATTATAGTAATAACCAGAATTTCAAATTTACTGATTGAAGTTTTGAAAATAATGAAGGAAAAAGGCGCAATAAAAAAATACAAAATCAATACAAAAGAAAAATCACTTGAAGTAACTTTAGGAGATTTTTCCGAATGCAAATCAATCAAACCAAGATTTACTGTTAAAAAAACCCAGATTGAAAAATATCGAAGAAGATATCTTCCTTCAAGGAATTTTGGAATTGTGATTATATCGACGAACAAAGGACTAATGACTAATGAAGAAGCTCAAGCAGAAAATATCGGAGGAAGTGCGATTGCATTTTTTTATTAATGGAAACTAAAACAGAAAATAGAATTAAATTTGATGGAGCAAAATCTTTAGTTGAACTTGTAGAAGATGATTTATTGTCGAAAGATGGTTTGGATGAAAAAGTATATTTAATTGGATTTGCAAAAAGAAATCCATTATATCGGGGAGGATTAAATAAAAGAGCATATTTAGCAACATCTTCAGGAAATTTAAAGTGTATTAGAACTTGTAGAAGATTAGATGATTCAACAATACGACTCAAAATATATATAATTAAATATGGTTCTGAGATAATCAGAGAAAAAGAGATTGATATAAATTCTACATTCAAACTCATTTATGATTCATTCGTTAAATTTCTGCAGAGATTTGAAGAATAAAATCCCATGAAAAAAGAAATTTTCAAAGAAATTAAAATTCCCGAGGGGGTAGAAGTTTCATTAGATGGAACTGAATTAACTGTTAAAGGCGAGAAGGGGGAATTGAAAAGAAAATTCAAAACAGACAAATTAGTATTTGAAATAAAAAATGATAAAATAATCATGGGGAATAAAAAAGCAACTAAAAAAGAAAAGAAAATGATAAACACAAATATTTCTCATATAAAAAATATGATTAGGGGCGTGATGGAAGGATTTGAATACAAACTAAAGGCAGTGTTCAGCCATTTCCCAATGACAATAGAGATTAAAGATGACGTCGCTGTAATTAAAAATTTCCTTGGAGAGAAAGTTCCTAGAAAAGTAAAACTTCCGAAAGGAATTGATGTAAAAATTAACGGACAGGATATAACAATTACTTCCCCAGATAAAGAAGCAGCAGGGCAGGCAGCAGCAAATTTAGAAACCATAACTAAAATAAGATTAAGAGATAGAAGAGTTTTTCAGGACGGAATTTTCATGACAAATAAAGCAGGAAAAGAAATTTAAAATGAAAAAATGGAAAAGAAAAAACCAAAATTTTTGAGAAGAAGTTCAGACAGATATTCAAAACTTGGAATCAGAAGAAAGAAAAAACAGAAATGGAAAAGGCCGAATGGAAGAGATAATAAAATGCGGGAAAAAAGAAGAGGATATCCTGCAGTAGTCAGCATCGGTTATGGAACTGGAAGAAAAGAAAAGAAAATCATTATAATGAATGTCAAGGATTTGGAAAAAATAAAAGAAAATCAAAAAATTATCGTCGGACGAATTGGAAGAAAAAATAAAATTGAAATTGCAAAAACTGCGAAGGAGAAAAAAATCAAACTAGATAATTTGAATGTTGACAAATTCCTGAAAAGTTTTGAAAAAAAATCTTCAGAAAATATTCCAAAAAGAATAACTGCAGAAGAAGCTAAAAAAATAACTGAAAAAGAAAAGGAGAGTAAGAAAATTTAAAATGAAAAAAATAGGAAATTTTTTACATTTTAAACACAGGAAGTGTTCAAAATGAATTTGAGAAAGAAAAAATTATTAGCAGCACGAACATTAAATGTTGGAAAAGAAAGAATCATATTTGTAAATTCCAGACTCGCTGAAATAAAAGAAGCGATAACAAAGCAGGACATAAACGATTTAAAATCAAGCGGAGCAATTATAGTGAGAGAAGTAAGAGGAAGAAGAAAAATAGTTAAAAAAATCGGTAAAAGAAGCGTTGGAAATGTAAGAAAAAAAGTAAATAAGAGAAAAGAAAATTATATAACAATGACGAGAAAATTAAGAAAATGTATCAAGGAAATGAAAGAACAGGGCAAGATTTCCAGAGAATCTTTTTTAGATATCAGAAAAAAAATTAAAAACAAATATTTCAAAAGTTTAAATCATCTTAAAGAATATATTAGAGAATTAAAATCATGAAAAAAATAGGAAATTTTTTACCTTTTAAACACCGGAAGTGTTCAAAATGAAGAGCATAAACAGAAGAAAAAGAGAACATAAAACAGATTATGGGAAAAGATTGAAACTTCTTAAAAGCGGAAAGCCGAGGATAGTTTTTAGAAAAACAAATAAATACATTATTGCACAATATGTAACGAGTGAAGAAGCTCAAGATGAAGTTAAAATAGGAATTAATTCAAAAAAACTTTTGGAATATGGATGGCCGAAAGAAAATGAGGGAAGTTTGAAATCTATTCCTGCATCTTATTTGACGGGAGTTTTAATTGGAAGGAAAATATTTGAAGAAAAAGAAACTCCAATTGTTGATTTTGGAATGTTAAGTGTATTGCACAAAACAAAAATATTTGCGTTCCTGAAGGGTTTAATCGACGCTGGTTTGAAAATAAAATGCGACAGCAAAGCATTTCCTCCTCAAGAAAGAATTGAAGGAAAACATATGAAGAAAAAGATTCCTTTTTCAGAAATTCTTAAAAAGATTTCTCAATCAGAAAATACTAAAAAAATTAAATCAAAAATAAAATGAAAAAAATCAAAGGTTTTTTACCTCTCAAAAACAGGAAGTTTTCAAGATGAAAACAAAAGAAATAATTGAACTCAGCGACGAAGAAAAAAAACAAATTGCGTTGGAATTAGAAGCAAAAGAAAAAGAAGATGAAATCAGGAAAAGACGTGGAGAAAAAACAAAAGAAGAAGTTTTGTCGGGATGGGTTCCAAAAACAAAATTAGGAAAAGAAGTCAAGACTGGAAAAATAAAAAACATTGACGATATTTTAAAAAACAACAGAAAAATTTTGGAATTTGAAATTGTTGATTCTTTATTGAATTTAAAATCAGATTTGCTTTCTATTGGACAATCAAAAGGCAAATTTGGCGGCGGTAAAAGAAGAGCATGGAGACAAACTCAGAGAAAAACAAAAGAAGGAAATGTCCCAACTTTCTCGACGATGGCGGTTGTTGGAGATGAAAACGGGCATGTTGGAATTGGTTCTGGAAAAGGAATGGAAACTCTTCCTGCAAGAGACAAAGCGTTAAGAAAAGCGAAATTGAATGTTATAAAAATAACTCGTACTTGTGCGAGTTTTGATTGTGTTTGCTCTGAACCTCATACTGTTCCATTTAAAGTTACTGGAAAATCTGGAAGTGCAAGAGTTACTTTAATTCCTGCACCTCAAGGAACAGGACTTGTTGTTGCACGCTCATTAAAAAGTGTTTTAAGCTTAGCAGGAATAAAAGATATTTACTCAAGAACAACAGGGAAACAAAGAACAACATTTAATTTAGTTAAAGCGTGCATTGATGCTTTGCAAAAAACTAATTCGGGGGAAGGAAGATGATTGCA
>CAYITA010000040.1:0-7568 GCA_964366165.1 Candidatus Woesearchaeota archaeon | reverse complement strand
TTTAATTATTTGTTTTATGTTAGAATCAATTATCAATCCAAAGAGTTCCTCAAAAGGGCCGTGGAAAATGTTTTTTGTCGGCTTGATTTATGCTTCGCTTTCTTTGCTTTTAGTTAATTGGTTTTTTTCTGGAGATTTTGTTTTGTCAGAATATTCGGGAATAATTGTTGTAACTTTTTGCGTGATGTTTACTCTTCCATTTATGTATTTTTTAATTAAAAGAGAAGAAGATGAAGATGAAACTGTCGAGGGAATTTGGAGTGTGTGGAAAATTCACAGCGACGCAATTTATGCTTTTCTCTGGCTTTTTTTGGGTTTTATTGTTGCTTTTTCTTTTTGGTACCTTATACTTCAGAATTCAAATTTATTCAATGCGCAACTTCAAACATATTGCTTGATAAATAACCCTGGAAACATAGATGACTGCGTCGCAAAATATTCTTTTGACGAAAGAGTGCTCCCTACAGGTGCGATAACAAAAACAGACAGGTTTTTATCAATTTTGGAAAATAATGTTTATGTTATGATTTTTACTTTAGTTTTTTCCCTTATTTTTGGAGCAGGGGCGATTTTTGTTTTGGCGTGGAATGCGAGTGTGATTTCAACAGCTATCGGAGTTTTTTCAAGCAATAAAATCAGCGGAATTCCCATGGGGATTGGAAGATATATGATTCATGGTTTCCCTGAAATTGCAGCATATTTTATCACTGCATTAGCCGGAGGAATTTTTGGGGTGGGATTTATCAGAAATGGTTTTAGAAATCCTAAATTTTTAAGAGTTGTTGAAAATGTAATTATTCTATTATTTATTTCAATTTTAATATTGGTTTTTGCTGCATTTGTTGAGGTATATTTAACTCCGAAGATATTTTGATTACCAGAACATATTTAGATTTTAAAAAATTAAATAATAACTGCTCTATCGTCGCAGATTGATATTAATCTAGAAGTAATGTTGAAAAATGATTTTATTATTATTTATTTTTTCTTGACGGAGAAATTTGCACTTGTGCGATTTCGGAGTTATTAATATTCAAGCAACGAAGTTGCGAGCATCTTGTCCGACATATATCTTAATCCCCTATATATTTCGAGCATAAAGAAATCTTTATATAGAAGATATTTTTACATAAACTATGGTTAAATTTGTTTGCAGAGTGTGCAACTATGTCTTTGAATCAAAGACAATTCCAAAAAAATGTCCGTATTGCGGAAAAGAGGGAGTGGTTAAAGACCCGGATGCGCAGGAATTGATAAACGAAAGTTAATTCTAGGATGGAAGATAAAAAAAACAGGAAATTTTTTATATTTTCCATTTTGGGAAAAAGAAAATGGGAAATTTTCTAATCCTCGTCTGCAGGAATTCAAGCAGACTTCGGAAAATAAAAAATGGAAAATAAAGAAATTAGGAAAATTTCTAACTTTCCATTTTTTGGGAAAATAAAAAATGGAAAAAGAAGAAAATTCATCTGAAAATTCTCAAATAGAAAAAGATGAATTAAAAGAGAGAAAGGAAAAATTTTTTAATTTCTTAAATAAAAAAAGAGAATTGGTTTTTTATGGCTTGCTTGTGTTTATAGCTTTTGTCGGAATTTATGTCAGAACAAGAAATATTTCTAAATTAAAAGATGTTACAACTGGAACATGGACTTTGGGTCCTGATTTGGATCCGTTTTTATTTTTAAGATGGGCTAAAGATATAATTGCCAATGGATTTTTAACAGCGCATGATGCAATGAGGTATGTTCCATTGGGTTATGATACTGCTGGTGAAATGAAATTATTGGCTTACATGATTGCATATTTTCATAAGATTTTGAGTTTCTTGTCAATAAGCGACAGCATTACTTATTCGGCAATTTTATTTCCAGCGGTAATATTTTTCCTGACTAGTTTTGCTTTCTTTTTGTTTGCGAGAGAAATATTTTTCAAGGAAGAAACTAAAACTAAAAATATTATTGCATTAATTTCCACTGCATTTTTCGTGCTTATTCCGTCTTTGTTGCCGAGGACAATTGCAGGAATTCCTGAAAAAGAATCTGCTGCATTTTTATTTATGTTTCTTGCATTTTATTTTTTCCTGAAGGCATTTAACACAGATAAATTCAAAAAATCATTATTATTTTCTGCTTTAGCCGGAGTTTCAACAGGGTTGATGGCTTTGGTTTGGGGAGGATTTATTTTTGTTTTTATGACAATTCCTCCTTCGATGCTGGTTTCATTTTTGCTTTTTAAGATTAAAGAAAAAGAATTTGCGATATATTTTACCTGGATATTTTGCTCTTTTGCAATAATGATGCCTTTTTCCACGAGATATACTCTGGGAAATTTAGTTCGCTCGCTTTCAACAGGATTGTCTGTTGTAATTTTTCTAATAATTGGGATGAGTATTTTATTAATAAAATATGGGAAATTAAATAAAATCCAAAAAAAAGTAAATGTTTCAGAAGAATTAATTTCTGTTGCTTTGTCGTCGATTATTATTTTAATATTAATAATAATTTTTTTTGGGTCTGGTGTAATACTGGGGGAGATTGGAGATATTAAAAGCAATTTGATAGAACCCTCCACTACCAGATTTGGTTTTACTGTCGCTGAAAACAAGCAACCTTACTTCTTAAGTGATTGGAAATACAATTTCGGCCCAGTATCCTTTAATATTCCTCTGTATTTCTGGTTATTTTTCATAGGATCAGTCGCATTGTTTGCTCATTTGATAAGAGGAATGAAGAAAAAAGAAAAAATTATCTTAGTGTTTAGCTACTTTATTTTTTTAATAAGCTTGATTTTCAGCAGATATTCTCAAAATAGTGCTTTAAATGGGTTGAGTAATCTAAGCTTGATGATTTATTTCGGAGGATGGATATTTTTTATCGGATGTTTGGGTTATTATTATTTTAAAAAATGCAAAGAAGGAGAGTATCATATATTCCGAGAGTTTAATTTTTCATATATAATTTATTTTGTAGTTTTAACTCTAAGTATAATTGGTGCAAGAGGAGGAATAAGATTAATAATGGTTTTGGGTGCTGTGAGCCCTGTTGCTGTGGCATTTTTAGTTGTCAAGGCTTCTAAAAAATATTTAACAGAAAAAGAAGAAACTGCGAAATTCTTTTTTGGATTAATCGCATTAATATTAATTTTATCGTCGGTATTTACAATTTGGACTTATTACAAGGAAGATAAATCTATGGGTGAAAATTTTGCTCCAAATGTGTATACCCAACAATGGCAAAAAGCAATGGCGTGGGTAAGAGAAAATACTTCTCCGAATGCAGTATTTGCTCATTGGTGGGATTATGGCTACTGGGTTCAATCAATCGGAGAAAGAGCGACAATATTAGATGGAGGCAACGCGATTGTGTATTGGAATCATTTAATGGGAAGATATGTATTAACAGGAACTGATGAGAGAACTGCATTAGAATTTTTATACACACATAATGGAACACATTTATTAATTGATTCAACAGATATTGGAAAATACACTGCTTTCTCGAGTATTGGTGCTGACGAGAATTATGATAGATTCTCATGGATTAGCAGTTTTTCAATGGATGAAAGTCAAGTGAGAGAAACTCAAAATGAAACATCATATTTGTATGTTGGCGGAAGTATGGTTGATGAAGATTTAATTTGGAATGCTGACGGAAAAGAAATATTTTTGCCGAAGCGTTCTGCAGCGATTGGAGGTTTAATTATAACTGAAAGCAAAGGAGAAATTAAACAGCCCGAAGGTATTTTTATTTATAATGGAAATCAATATAGAATTCCATTGAGATATGTTTATTTCAATAATGAATTGCGTGATTTCAAATCAGGTTTGGACGCCGGAATTTTCTTATATCCTTCGCTAAAGGTTTCTTCTGACGGAAAAACCACACTTAATAATAAAGGAGCTGCACTTTATTTAAGCAAAAGAACAGTTCACTCGCAATTAGCACAATTGTATTTGTTTAATCAAAAATCAGATTATTTTAAACTTGCCCATACAGAAGATTCTTATATTGTTGAAATGATAAAACAGCAACAAGATATAGGAAATTTTGTTGAATATCAGGGATTTCAAGGGCCGATAAAAATTTGGGAAATAAATTATCCCAAGGATATAAAAGCGAATCCTGAATTTTTAAAAACTGCTTTCCCTAATGAGGATATTAATTTAGCTAAACCTGGCGAATATAATTAAAATGAAAAAAACAAGAAATTTTTTGTATTTTACAAAAACTAAAAGTTTCTGTCCTTACAAAACAAGAAGTTTTGAAAGTAAAAACAGGAAACAACAAAAACCTTTAGAAAATGGGAAATTTTCTAACTCGTTCAAAACCATTGGTTTTGAAGAAATGGTTTTTGAGTGCCCCGAAAATTTAGGGGAATTTTCGCGGTTTTCAAAATGGAAATAATTTTGTTTGTTCCGTTAATATTGAGTTTTATTTTAACTTTATCTTTTATTCCTATATGGATTAGAAAATCAAAAAATATTGGTTTGGTTTGGGAAGATATGAATAAATTTGGAAATCCAAAAAATGTTGCTGGTTCTGGAGGATTGATTGTTACTATGTCTTTTATTTTCGGTGTGCTGAGTTATATTGCGATAAAAACTTTTATTCTGCAGACAGATAATATTACTGTAGAAATATTTGCTCTTTTGTCTACGATATTCATTGCATTATTAATTGGTTTTCTCGACGATATTCTTGGTTGGGTTCATGGAGGAATGTCAAGAAAATTCAGAATAATTTTATTATTGTTTGCGGCTATTCCTCTGATGGTGATAAATGCCGGAGTGTCTGAAATGATGGGAATTGAATTTGGTTTGTTGTATCCTTTAATTTTAATTCCATTAGGAATTATTGGGGTCACAGCTACATTTAATTTTTTAGCAGGGTATAATGGATTAGAAACAAGTCAGGGAATTATTTTGCTGTCTGCTTTAGCATTAGTAACTTATTTTACAGGAAATAATTGGCTGAGTTTGATTGCATTAATAATGGTTTTCAGTTTAGTGGCATTTTATTTGTTTAATAAATTTCCTGCAAGGGTATTTCCGGGGGATACATTGACTTATCCTGTCGGTGTATTAATAGCATGCATTGCAATTTTGGGAAATATAGAAAAAATTGCTATTTTCTTTTTTATTCCTTATATTTTTGAAGTAATTTTAAAAGTAAGGGGAAAATTAAAAAAATACAGTTTTGGAAAAGTAAACAGCGACGGAAGTTTGGATGTTCCATACAATAAATTCTATGGATTAGAACACATTGCGATATACCTTCTTAAAAAAATAAAAAGAAGTGGGAAAGTTTATGAGAGAGATGTTGTTATCTTAATAAATATTTTCCAGATAAGCATAATAATTTTAGGGTTGATAATTTTCAGAGGAAATATTTTTTAAAATGGTTAAGAGATTTTTTTCTAATGAATTGGAAAGGGGCGCATTTATTTTATTTATTATGATGATATTTTATAATTTTCTAAATTTTCTTTTCCATTTTTCCATGGGCAGGTTGCTTGGACCTGTAAATTATGGGGTGTTGGCTGTATTAATGTCAATCATTTATATTTTTGGAGTTCCTTCCGAAGCTATTCAAAATATTATCTCGAGATACACTTCAAAGTTAAATATAAAAAAGGAGAATAATAAAATAAAATTTTTGATGGTTAAATCTTTAAAAAAAGGATTTAGAGTTTCTTTAGTATTATTTTTAATTTCAATATTTATTTCAATTGCATTATCTAAATTTTTAGAGATTAATTTTTGGCTGATAATGCTGACAAATGTTCTTATTTTTTCTTCATTAATACTTCCGATAATAAGGGGAATTTTGCAGGGAAGGAAAAAATTTTCGTCTCTTGGAAACAGCCTGATTATTGAATCCACACTTAAATTAATTTTTTCTATTTCGTTAGTTGTTCTTGGATTCAAAGTTTTTGGAGCAATGACGGGAGTTTTATTGGGTGTTTCTGCAGGAATTATTTTTTCACTTTATTTTAATAAGGAAATATTAAATGAAAAAGAAAGGGCAACTGATTTCGACGGAATTTATTTGAAAAGTGTTCCTTATTTTATTGTAATGTTTGTTGTAATCTTAATTTTCGGGTTGGATATAATTCTTGCGAAAAGGTTTTTTTCACCAGAACTTGCAGGACAATATTCGGTTTTATCTATGCTTGGAAAAATTATTTTCTTTGCAACAATAGCAATAAGCAAGGTAATGTTTCCGTTAACATCTGAAAAATACGATAAAAATGAAAATTCTGCAAGTTTGTTTAAGAAATCTTTTTTAATAGTATTATTTATTTGTTTAATTGCAATATTCATCTACGGATTTTTTCCTAAATTAATTATTGGAATTTTATATGGAAAAGAATATCTTGATATGGCTCCTTATCTTGTTTATTCTGCAATAGCTCTTAGTTTTTTGTCGTTAAGCAATTTAATTTTGGTATATGGTTTGTCAACTAAAGGGTTGAGATATGTTTTATTTTTGCCGTTATTTTTAGTAATAGAAATAATTCTTCTTTATTCTTCTAGGGGGAGTATTCAAGAATACATAATTTCTTTTATGGTTTCTAATATAATAATGTTTATAGGCAGTTTCTTTTTCTTAAAAAGATAGAAAATGAAAAAAATAAGAAATTTTTTACCTCTTAAACTTAGGAAACAACAAAAACCAAAGGTTTTTGAGTGCCCCGAAAATTGGAAATGCGTGAAAACCAATGGTTTTCAAGCTCCCGAAAATCTAAAAATTTTCGCGATTTCGCGGAGTTCAAAATGAATGATATAATTTTAAGCATAATTATTCCCGCATATAATGAAGAAAAAAGAATTGGATTTACCTTGGAGGAATTTGGAAAATTTTTTGAAGGAAGAAAAAAAGAAAAAGAATTGAAAGATTTTGAGATAGTTGTTGTTCTAAATGCGTGCAAAGATAATACAATTAATATTGTCAAAGAATACAAAAAAAAGTTTAAAAAAATAAGATTTATTGAGTTTGAGCGAGGCGGCAAGGGTTTTGCTATCACTGAAGGATTTAAAGATGCATTATCAAGAAAAAATAATTTAATTGGTTTTGTCGACGCTGATATGGCTACTTCTCCAAAAGATTTTTATGATTTAGTAAAAAATATTAATGGGTATGATGGAATTATTGCGAGCAGGGCTGTAAAGGGTTCTAAAGCAGAATTTACACTAAAAAGAAAAATAACTCACAGAGGTTTTAATTTTGTTGTAAGAAGTTTATTATTTCTTCCTTATCACGATACACAATGTGGTGCAAAAATATTTCATAGAGATGTTTTAAAGGGAATAGTAAATGAAATCGGAACAACAAAATGGGCTTATGATATTGATTTGTTGTATAAAATAAAGAAAAAGGGATTTAAAATTAAAGAGCATCCAACAGTTTGGAAAGATAAGGAGGGCTCAAAGATAAATGTTATAAAGACAACTATACAAATGTTTTTAGCTGTTTTGAGATTAAGAATTTTAAATTCTCCTTTTAGAGGAATAATTAAATTATATGGCAAACTTCCGGAAAATTTTAGGATTGAAAGGTTTTGAAATG
>CAYITA010000039.1:0-7620 GCA_964366165.1 Candidatus Woesearchaeota archaeon | reverse complement strand
AAGCTATTGAAGATGCTGGTTATGAAATTGCTGGAGAAGAAAAAGTTGAAGAAGACATTGAGTTAATAGAAATGCAGAAAGCAAAAAAAAGAATGTGGATTGCGTGGGTGTTTGCAATTCCAATTGCTATTATTAGTTTAGGGGTTGAACGATTTCTTGGAATTCAAAATTTGTTTGTGAGTATTCTTCCCTTGATATTAGCATTCCCTATTTTATTTGTCGTCGGATATCCTACTATAAGAAGCGCTGTTAAGTCAATAAAATACTTATCATTTAATATGGATGTTCTTATTTCTCTAGGAACAGTTATTGCTTTTCTCACAGGAATTTTAAGATTTTTTATTCCCATTGAAGATTATTCTGGAATAGGAGGGATGATAATGGCTTTCTTTTTAACAGGAAGATATGTTGAATCTAAAGCAAGAGGAAGAGCATCTCAAGCAATTAAAAAACTTTTAAATTTAGAGGCAAAAACAGCAATTATCTTAGTCAATGGAAAAGAAAAACAAATAAGAATAGATGAAGTTAATGTTGGAGATATTATGATTATAAAACCAGGAGAGAAAGTTCCAACCGATGGTATGGTTGTTAAGGGCGAATCAGCAGTTGATGAATCAATGGTTTCGGGAGAAAGCATGCCTGTTGAAAAAAAGAAAAATGATAAGGTAATCGGAGCGACAATAAATCAAGACGGAATATTGTATGTTAAAGCAACAAAAATTGGAAAAGACACTTTTTTAAGCCAGATTATAAAACTTGTTGAAGAAGCCCAAGGAACTAAAGTGCCAATACAAGCTTTTGCAGATAAAGTTACAAGTTATTTTGTGCCTGTTGTTCTTGTTATTTCTTTGTTAACGTTTTTAATATGGTTTTTTGCTCCTGATTTTATGAAAGGAATTGCAAATATATTCTCATTCATACCTTGGATTAATTTAAATGCAGAAGTTTTAACTCTTGCTTTATTTGCAGCTATTGCTGTTCTTGTTATAGCTTGCCCTTGCGCTCTTGGTCTAGCAACGCCGACTGCTTTGATAGTAGGAAGCGGAATAGGAGCTGAAAAAGGAATATTAATTAAGAGAGGGGAGGCAATTCAGACAATGAAAAATATTAAGTTTGTTGTATTTGATAAGACAGGAACAATAACCAAAGGAAAGCCAGAAGTAACTAATATAATCTCAGATAAAATAAATGAGATTGAATTTTTAAGATTAGCTGCTTCATTGGAAAAATCTTCAGAGCATCCTTTAGCAAGAGCAATTGTAAATGAAGCTGAAAAAAGAAGTTTAAAATTATCCAGTGTAAATAACTTTAAAATTTTAAGAGGAAGAGGAGCAGAGGGAAATATAAACGGAAAAAAGATTTTAATTGGAAACAGAAAATTAATGGAAGAAAATAAAATAAAAATAGAAAGTTTTGAGAGGAAGATGCAAGAACTTGAAGAACAAGGTAAGACAGTTATGGTTCTTGTTTATTCTGGCAAGATTCTCGGCTTGATTGCAGTTGCTGACACACTAAAAGAAGATTCTATTGAGGCAATCTCTGAATTAAAAAAAATGAATTTAAAGACAATAATGATAACAGGCGATAATGAAAGAACAGCAAGAGCAATCGCTAAACTTGCTGGAATAGAAGAAGTTATGGCAAATGTTCTTCCAGAAGAAAAAGAAAATAAAGTTAAAGAATTGCAAAAACAAGGAATGGTTGCTTTTGTTGGCGACGGTATAAATGACGCCCCTGCTTTAAAACAGAGCAATGTTGGAATTGCAATGGGAACCGGAACAGATATCGCAATAGAGGCAGGAGATATTGTTCTTACAAGAGGAAATTTGCAAGGAGTTGTTTCTGCAATTAATCTAAGTAAAAAAACTTTTAGAAAAATAAAGCAAAATTTGTTCTTGGCTTTCTTTTACAATACAGCAGCAATTCCTCTGGCAGTTTTGGGCTTGCTTCATCCGATTATAGCTGAAATTGCAATGGCATCTTCTTCAATTAGCGTTGTTACAAATGCAAATTTGTTAAGAAGAAAAAAGATATGATTGAGTAATTATTTCGTGTGAGTGTTGTTAAGTAAACCTGAAGTTTTAACATGTCCAAAAGAAAAATTGCTCGCTTCGTTCGGATAAAAAATTATTAGTAATACAAAAACACGTCGGTAATTTATGATAATTGTAGTTCTTCTATTACTAATTTTTACCATTCGCGTCAGCGCAAATTAGATGATTTAAGTAATAAAAACGCGACGATAGGAACGCTATTTTTTAGAAATTAAGTTAATAAAAAATTAAAAAAATATTTTTGGCGTAAACATTGCCATGAAAAGTTTAGTTATCTTATTTTGAATATCGCTGTAACACTCGCCGAAATTTCCTGTTCGCCCGGATTTATATTTGTCGTCGCTGCTTTTGCATCTTCTGCTGATGCCACTCCTGAAGTTTCATATAATCTCCAAGGATAATAATTGAAATCTGAAGTTGAGACTGAAACTAAACTGCCAACCTTTTTTCCTAATCCCTCTGCAATTGAAGATGCTTTGATTTTTGCGTCTTCTGCAGCAAGTTTCAGTGCTTCTGATTTGTATTTATTTTGAAGCTCCTGACTTAATTCAAAATTTATGTAGGAAATTCCTGCACCTGCTGAAACACCAGCGTCGATAACTTCTCCAATTTTTTCGGAATTTTCAGTTGAAAGTTCAACTCTTATCTGGTGTGATGCGATGTATCCTTTAATTTTTTGTGTTCCAGAATTCCAATCATATTCAGGATAAACATTGAAATTCAGAGTTTGAATTTCTTTTTTATCCAAACCTTTACTAATTAAAGAATTTTTTAATTTCTCGACGATGTCTGCATTTTTTGATGCTGCTTCTTCGCTTGTTGAAGCTTTTGTCTCCACACTAAAATAAACCCCGACTAAATCCGGAACTGCTTTTACTGTCGCTGTCCCTTGTCCTGTTACTGTGTTTTGCGTTGGATTAATAATATTCGAGAAAGTTGCAAATGCCAAAAATCCGAAAATCAAAACTCCGGCGACAATAATTAAAGTTATTTGAACTGCTTTCTCCATTTTTTATTTTACCTCCTTACATTTCTTGTTAAAAATAAATATCATTTTACAATTTTCTCCAATTTAAAATTGCGAATATAATTATTGCCAGCAATGCTCCAGATAAAAACCATAACCAAATTGATGAATTAAAATTTGTCTGAAGAATTTCAAGTGATTCTAAACTTGAAGCCATTGCTTTGTCCTGAATATTCTCAGAAAAACTCTTTGTTTGAATGAAAAATTTAATCGCAACTGCGCCTAAACCAGATAAAATTGCAACAGGCAAAAGAGATTTTAATTTTGAAGAAATTCTTGATGATTTTGTAGAAATAATAATTGATTTGTTGGAAAGCTTATACATATCTATTTTTTTTCCTTTTCTGCTCCAAAAAAAGTTTTTTGTTTTTTCAATTAATTCTGCCTTAAGCAATTTTTTAAGGTTGTATTCGACGGTGTTTATAGGAATTCCCAAAAAATCTGCGATATCTTTTTCAGACGCCTCGTCTTTTCCGGCGAGCAAATCAATTATTTTCTTGCTTGTTTTATTTCCCAATACATCTGCAAGGTGATTGATTTTTTCATCTTCCATTGAAACTAAAATATATTTCTTTTCGCTCATGAAGAATTTAAGAAAATGACATTTATAAATAAAACCATAGGTTCAAAGAAGATGGAAGTGAAAGAATTTGCTCGCAACGAAGTTGCTCGAGATAAAAAAAATTAGTAATACAAAATTCATCGATACCGATTATATAATAATTAGTTTCTTCCATTACTTATTTTTTATCAATACGAGAACGAAGTTCGAGCAATTATTTTTATTTTTTAATTAGAAAAATTTTTATACTCTTTTTTTCTCTTGAAAATTATGTTAACATCTGAAATGATATTTGAAACACATTGTTTGGTTTCAAAAGTTTATCGAGAATTTGAAGGGGGAAGGGCAGAACTTCATCGACAATTTAATGAAGCGATGTGTGAAGCTCGAAGAACAATAAGAAAAATTTATGAAGAAAAATATAAAAAACATGACTCTAATCTATACAAATAATTTAAAACTTCTCTTATTCTATTTATTTTATCATGAATCTCACAAAAAAAGTTGAATCTCAAGTTAAAAAAACATTAGCAAAAATTAAAATTTCTAAGAAAGATAAAATCCTCGTCGCAATGTCCGGCGGAAAAGATTCTGCGAGTGTTTGTTATATTTTGCGCAAATTAAACTACAATGTCGAGGGATTTCACATTGATTTGAAAATCGGAGATTATTCTGACAGATGCAGAAAAGCTGTTGAGGAATTATGCAAAAATTTGAAAATTAAATTATATATTTATGATATTAAAAAAGAAATGGGAGGCGGAATGTGTTATCTTAGAACAGCTATTCAAAACTCTAGAGACAGCAAATTAAAAAACTGCGCGATTTGCGGTGTAATAAAAAAATGGATTTTCAATAAAGAGGCGCGAAGAATTAAAGCAAAATACATTGCGACAGGGCATAATCTCGACGACGAGTCGCAGACATTTTTGATGAATATTTTAAAGGGCTCTCCGCAATTAAGCGCAAACATTGGAATTGAAACAAGAAACAAGGAAAATGAAAAATTTATTTCAAGAATAAAACCATTATTTTATGTTGATGAAAATGATGTAAGAGAATATTCGAAGAAGCAAAATCTTCCAGTAATTTACGACAAGTGCCCTTGCGCATTGGACAGCTACAGAATTCAGGTTAGAAAATTTATTAACACCCTCAGAGAAAAAGAAAAATTAAATATCATGAAAAATTTTGAAAAAATATTTCCTTTGATTGAAAGAAAAAAAGATTTGAAATTAAATTTTTGTGAAATTTGCGGAGAGCCGTCGAGAAATAAAATCTGCAGGAAATGTGAATTGGTAAAAATTTAAAAATTTTCCTCTCTATTTAATGCTTTATAAAAATCTGATAATTGTTCAAAAGATACAGGAGAAGTAAAATCCCCTAAGGAAGATATGCTTGGAAAAGCTATAGTTATTAAACTATTTGAACCTGAATCAAATTTCCCTTCACTTTCATTGACTTTCTTTGCAAGACTATCATAAGAATAAATAAAATCACCAATATATTCTCTTCTATTTTCAACACCTTCAAATTCTCTAGATCGATCATAGACTACTACAATAAGTTGACATTTTTTGTCTAAACCGCCCCTAATCATTAAATCATATAGTTTACTATTCATAATTAAAATAAATCTTATCCTTTTTTAAAGATATATTCAATTAAAAATATATATTAAAATAAAAAAATAAAAAATTATCTCCTTTTTCTTTTTGGAGTTGCGATTGACGGCCTTTTCCCTCTTCTCATTTTTGAAAAGACAAAGATATAAAGAATAGGCAGAATTCCTAATGTGTTGAATATAGCTAATACAACAAACCATATTGGAGAGTTATTTCTTGCTGCTTTCCACATTGCTATTAATTTCCAAACTAATTCCCAAACCACAACAACTGCAATCAGAAAAAGCACTGCTGCAATTGAAATGCCCCAAATATTAGACAAACCTTCCACAAATTGATTAGCCATCTCGTTCTTTATCGCAAAAAAATTTGCTGAATCCATTTAACACCTCCAAAATATTTAATCAAATATGACTTATAAATCTTGTTAAAATGTTAAGCCAAGTTCATAACTTAACATAAAGATTAGTAAGAGTAAAATACCTGCACGTAAACTCGTAGATTTTCTATTAATTAAATAATGTAAATCCACGACGACGGGAGCGCAATTTTTGAGAAGTTTATTCGCTATAAAAATTAATAAATTTGATTTTCGATGTAAATCATGTTAAGTTTTTAGGGTTTACTTAACATAAAATAATTCTGCGAAATATATATTAAATAATAATAATAATTAATAAAACGCTGAATTTTTTATGAAAAGGAAAAGATGTAATGTGGCTTTGCATGGAAAGTCTAAAATTTAAGAAGAAAGATTAAATTTCAAAGAAAAGTAAGGAAAAATTAAGAAAAGAAATGGGGTTGAAAGAAAAATCTTTTTATTTTTCACACAGAAATTTTAATTATTCTGCCCATTTCTTTTTTTGAATTCATTCTTCACATTATTTCAACGCCAATATTATCCAACTCATTTTTTATGTTATGAATAATCTCTTCTTTGTTTATATTTAATTTTTCACGACGTTTTTCTCTTTTCGATTTCTCATCATTTAAATCGCTAATCTCAAGAACAATTTTTACTATCTTCGAAGATAATTCGTGTGTTTTGTCCTTATCTTGAATTTCATTTTCTTCTTTTATTATTTCCTTTCTCTTATTTTTAATCTGATTTATTTTTTCAGAAATCTCTTCCGTGTTTAATTTGGCTTTGTTTAGCAAATTTAAAATATTCTCACCGCTATCTTTTTGGAAATTCGTCTTAAAATTATTCCGGTAAGATTTTACTATCGCCATCTCTTCCTCGAAAATATGATAAAAACTACCAAGTGCTTTAAAATCAATACGCTGCCCTAAATTATTAATCTCTTTTTCCAAATCTCCCTCGAGAAATTTGATTTTATCCAATTTCTCTAAATATTCTAAATATTCCGAACTCTTTTTTATTTTTTGAATTTCCTCAAGAATTTCCTCATTTTCTTTTTCCTTGTGATTTATTTCTCTCTCCAATAAAATTATTGATTTATTAATCTCGTTAATCTCTTCTTCAATTTTTTCAAAATGCTCGAATTTTAATTTAATAATAGAAAGCGCATTCCAAGAGTTTATAATATCTTTATTTTCATTAAAAATTTTTATCAGCTCTCTGGAACAAATTTTCAGCCGCTCCCTTATATTACCCATTTCTTTTCCAATCAAGATAGTTGCTCTCTCATAACTCATATGAGAACTTTTATTAAAATCCGAGAAAAATTTATTTGTATCTTTAATTATTTTCTCGAGTTTGTCTTCCTGCAGATTATTTAAATTTATTAAAAGAAACTCTACAAATTCTAAATATTTTTTTCGGCCTTCTTCGGTAAGAGATTTGAATTTCTCTTCGGCTTTTTTTGATTCAATATCTACGTTTTTTAAAATTATTATTTTTTCAGAAATATCGTCAGTAAGAGCATTAATTTTTTCTTGAATTAAAACAAATATTTTTCTCTCTCGGTTTTCAATTTCTTTTCTCTTGTTTTCCGTCCAATTCCCAATATCATAAAAAACTATTTTTTCTTTTTTAATTTCTTCGTTTTCGTTTCCAATTATCTTCTTCAGAAAATCAAATATTCCCATAAAATATACAGTGTAGTTGCATTAAAAAATGTTTAGAAACCCTAAAAATAAAAATGGGGATTGAAGAACTATATGAACATCAAATCACAATTAACTTTAAAAAATGCCTCAAACTTTATGTTGAATAAAAAGTCTCAGAAGAGTTTGAAACTCAGATAATGTAATTATCTCTTAGTGGAAATAAATGTTTAAATAGTCTTTGAGGTTGATAAACCTACAACTAAAATAAGTAGTAAGAAAAAAGGAGTTGTATACAATAGATTGTATATAAAAAGAACCCGTTGGTTCTTTTTGAATCTC
>CAYITA010000038.1:3853-7638 GCA_964366165.1 Candidatus Woesearchaeota archaeon | reverse complement strand
TCTACTGGAAGATTCCAGATTTCTTTTTGAATTGCTTTTATTACATCCTGCCCTGAGATTGATTCTTTCAGCATGATATCTAATAATTTATTTTTTGCGTTTATGAAATCTCCGCTTAAAGCGTAATCCAAAACAACGCGAATGTCTTTTGGTTTTGCATTTGAGATTATTGTTGAAACTAATTCTGTTGTTATGTTCGGCGAAATCGACGCTGTTGCTTGTATTAGATTTGTTGCTCGTCTGCAATCTCCCTCGCTTCCTTCGTAAATTATGTCAAATGCTCCTGGAGAAACAGATAGATTTTCTTTTCCTGCTATCCTTGTCAGATATTTTTCAATTTCTTTTTTTTCCAGTAGTTTGAAACGGAAAATTGCGCAACGAGATTGAATCGGGTCGATTATTTTGCTTGAATAGTTGCACGAAAGAATAAATCTGCAGGTTGCTGAATAATTTTCCATTGTTCTTCTTAATGCCTGCTGGGCTTCAGGTGTGAGAGCGTCTGCCTCGTCGAGGAAAATTACTTTGAAAGGAACATTTCCTATTGATTTTGTTCTTGCGAAATTTTTTACTTTTTCCCTTACAATTTGAATTCCTCTTTCATCAGAAGCATTTAGTTCGAGATAATTTTCTCGCCATTGCGTGCTGTAAAGAGTTTTTACTATGATTAGCGCGAGAGTTGATTTTCCTGTTCCTGCCGGGCCTGCAAAAAGCAAGTGCGGAATGTTCAAAGATTCTGTAAGCGATTTTACTCTTTTTATGATGTCATCTTGTCCGACAAGTTCTTCAAAAACAGCAGGACGATATTTTTCAGTCCAGATTTCGCTTTGCATGTTTGAGAGAAATTAATTTTGCTTATAAATATTATTGTAGCAGGAATATTAGTTTAAAATGCCCGCTCTAAAGTCGTTCGATATCTGAATAAGTAATATAAAAATGTCGAGGATAATTATGAAAGTTGTATCTTCTATTACTAATATTTTATTAATCACGAACTTGCGAGTGTGAATATTTTTGTTTTCTTTTTTTGAAGCTTAATGAACAAAATCGCGGGAAAACAAAAGAGATTTGCTCGCTTCGCGAGAGATTGATGTAATGAAGTAGTGGAAAACTCCTTATTATTTATTTTGATTTATCTACGGGAAATATATTTATTCCTCAAGAATTTCTCTTAATCTTTCTGGAAATTCACCTCTTAAACCACTTAATTCTCTTTTTAATCTTGTAATTATTTGTAGTGATTTTTCTAAATCTCCGGCAAATCCGGATGTTTTTTCAAATTGTTGAACCATTTCATCATATTTTTTTTGTAATTCACCATATTTTTTTAATTCCTGTGGTAAAGATTCCATACCTATTTGGGCTTCATCGCATGCTTCACTAATTGTTTTATAGTCTTGAATAATATCTTTTACTCCTTTCAAAAAATTTGCAACTTCTGTTCCTGTAAAAACAGAATTTTTTAATCTATGTTCTTTATCATTATCTTTATCTAAACCAATAAAATCTTCATAATCCCAATCATCCATTTACTAAATTTAATTATCTTCTTTTTAAAATTAATTGAAGTGAGAAATATATTTTATCTTGCTCTAATTCTTCTTAATTTTCTTTTGTGCTTTTCTTTTCTAAGTCTTTTACGCTGCCACTTCCAGCGCATCTGCCCTTTCTTTTTCCAACGTCTTGAAGATCGCTTCATCTTAAAAATTTCCTGTTTTTGAGAGGCAAAAAATTTGTTAAAATTTTTTTCATAATAATTTAATTAAGAAATGACTTAAAAACCTTTGGATGTTTGATTATTTAAATTAAAAGAAGGAGAAATTGCTCCTCGCTTCACTCGTCGGATTGATATCAATTAAGTAGTGGAGGAAACTACTTGAAGAAATTATTTATTAGATGATTTACAGAGAATTTAGATTATTTCAATTTTATCAATCTGCGACGAAGGAGCAGTATTTTTTCTAAAAATAATTATTTATTTTCAATTTGAATTCCATCCAAAAAAGCCAGAAAATAAGTAATATTCCGTCGAGAAGAGGATAGAACAAGGGCCTTAATAATTCTGGAAGAAGATTTGATATATTTGTTCCGATAATAATTTGGCTTAGCGGATAGAAGGGCATTATACCTCCGGATAGGGAATCTAGTGTTATGTGGATAAAGATTCCTGCAGATAGGATAAAAAATGCTTTTGCGAAATTTATTTTCCATTGTTTGATTTCATAATTTTTATCAATGCGGTAAAATGAAATCCCGATTAATAAAAAAATTAATGGTATAAATAATGTATGCAAAAATGTTCGGTGAATCTGTTCGAAGGAAAATCCGAAAAAATAAAGAATATAATATAGAAGTATATCCAAGTCAGGCAAAACGCCTCCGAGAGCAGCGATTAATATATAATATCTTGGAAGTTTTTTCTTGTCTTTTAGAATGTATTCTCTAAAAAGTTCTATAGAGATTATTGCAATTAAAACATGAGCAACTGCATGAGGCATAACTTAATAAATTTTTTTTAGTTTTAAACTTATCGGATTTTTTTGAATGTGGGGGTTTCGTTCGCTTCGAAGAAGCGAACATATTGATATGATTAAGTAATGGAAGAAACTACGGGTTATGATGTCATCTAATTATTTAGTTAAATTATCGACGAGAATTTATATTACTTCAATTTCTAGATTAATCTGCGACGACAGGAGCAGTATCTTTTAATTTTTGAGTGTAATAAACTATTCAAAATTCTTCATCTGCTTCTTTCAATTCCAATTCTTTCGCAGTATTTTTTTATCGGACATTTAGAGCACCAGGGAGAAATTGGCTGGCAGATTTCCCTTCCGAATAAAACAAAAATTCCGTTGAATTCGCACCAGTATTTTTTAGGAAGTATTTTCTCAAGACTTTTTTCAGTATCTTCAGGTTTTTTTGTTTTCACCCAGCCCAAGCGATTTGGAATTCTGTGGCAGTGAGTGTCAATTGGAAGAACGCACTGATTGAACGCGAAACTCAAAACTATATTCGCTGTTTTCGGACCAATTCCTTTTATTGACAAGAGTTCTTCTTTTTTGTCAGGAACTTTTCCGTTGAATTTTTCAAGAATTTCTTTTGAAACACTTTTTAAAACTCTTGACTTTTTTTTGTAATGTCCCGACGAGAAAATTAATTTTTCAAGTTTTTTTATCGGCAGATTTAAAATTTTTTCAGGAGTGTCAGCTACTTCAAAAAGCTGTCTGGAAACTTTTTCAGTGTTTTCGTCGCGTGTTCTTAAACTTAACAAGCAGGAAATTAAAATTTTATAGGGGCTCTTATCCTCTTTTTTCATTCTATTTAGCGTAGTTCTTTCTGTATAGTTGTAATATTTTTCAAGAATTTGCATAACTGATTCAATAGATTTTTTTGGCATAAGAAAATTATAATAATTAGATATTTAAAAATGCTTCCGCATTTTTAACTCGTTCAAAACAGGAAATTTTGAAGATTTAAATTTTGAGTAATTGTTAAATCAAGTTCATAATTTATATTGCACTCGTTTCACTCGTAATTGATATTAATATAATAAGTAAGGGAAGAAATCCTATTACTATAATTTATCGACGATTTTTTGATATACTTCAACTAAATAAATCGAGCAACTTGTTGCGAGCAATTTATTTTTTGGTTTTTTATTTAATTAAATTCCCATAGGAATTTTTAATAATTCCTGCGGAATTTGCTTCATCAGTGTCTAGGTGAAGAGCGAGTTTGTAGTTTTTATTTACTCTTACAATTACATTTTCAAAAATAACTGCTCT
>CAYITA010000038.1:0-3753 GCA_964366165.1 Candidatus Woesearchaeota archaeon | reverse complement strand
CCTGGCTTTTTTCTCTGCAAGGGCCAAGAACCCGCGCAGTTAATTTTTCTTTTCCATTGATTAATTCAATTTTTTCTTTTGAAGCGAACTCACCTTTTTGTGAGAGAAATTTTTTTATTTTTAATTTATAATTTTTTCCGAAAAGTTTTTGCAAATCACCGTTAGTGAGATGAACATGCCTTGCAGAAACTTCAATTGGGATTTTCATAATATTTTCATCACCTCTCTCACCATTATTTCATCTTCATTAGCTTTTTTTACGTAAACTTTTACCTTTGACGAATCTGAGGATATTATCTCTTTGTTTTTTTTATCTTCAAATTCGCGAAAATCTTTAGATTTTCGGGAGCTTGAAAACCATTGGTTTTCATGCTTTCCTGATTTGAACGAGGCAAAAAATTTCCTGTTTTTTTTATCTTCAAAATTTTTATTTTGAATGAGATAAAAATTCTTCTGAATTTTTATATTTTTAGATTTATCTAATTTAATTTTCAAAAAATCCAAATGTTTGCAGATATCTTCCCTTAATTTTGGAACATTTTCTCCGATTGCTCCAGTAAAAATTAAATTATCCAATCCATTGAGTTCAGCAGTGTAAGCTCCGATATATTTTACAATTTGATAGACAAATATTTCGTAAGTTAGTTTTACATTTTTTTTATTTAAATTTTTTAATATGTCTCTGAAATCAGAATAATTGCAGAGTCCTTTGAATCCGGATTTGAAATTAAGTATTTTGCCGACGTCATAGCCTTTTTTTTGAAGGAAAATTATTAATCCGGGGTCAATTGTTCCTGAACGAGTCCCCATCATCAAACCTTCCAGAGGCGTTAGTCCCATTGATGTGTCTATAGGTTTTTTATTTTTTATTGCAGTCATGCTTACGCCTGCACCTAAATGACAGGTGATTGTTTTTCCATTTATTCCTCTTGAAACAGATTCATGAGACAAACCGTGAAATCCATATTTTTTTATTTTGTATTTTTTTATTAATTCCGAAGGTATTGGATATGTTGTTGAAATTTTAGGCAGATTGACAAAAAAAGAAGTGTCGAAAACTGCGTATTGGGGTTTGTTGAATTTTTCTGCGAGATTTATTATCAGCAATTCTCTTTTGTTATGCAGCGGAGCAAATTTGGAAAATTCTTTTATTTTTTGTTTTACATTTTTATTTATTTTTAATGGTTTTTTAGCATCTCCGCCATGAACAACTCTGTGAATTATCAATTCTATTTTTTTATTTTTAATTTTTTGATAAACTCTATTAAATGCGCCGGCGTAATCTTTTTTTGTTTTAAGATTTTCATATTTACCTTCTAAAATTTTTGTTTTTTCATTGAATATTGAAAACTTTATAGTTGAACTTCCGACATTGAAGACGAGGATTTTTTTCACCATCTTATTATTTTATTGGAAATCTTTATATAAATAGGTTTTGTTTAAGAAGAATGAAAATTTTATATGGGGTTAGTGGAGAGGGATTCGGACATGCTTCTCACGCATTAGTTATTGCAGATTTTTTGAAAAAGAAAAAACACAAAGTTATAATTGTGACTTATGGCCAAGCTTACGAAATATTAAAAAATAAATTTGATGTTTTTCCAGTAGAGGGCATTCACCTTATTTATGAGGAAGGGAACCTAAACCTTAAAAAATCTTTTTTTTATAATATTAAACAAAGATGTGAAATAAATAGATTGTATTTTTATACTAAAAATTATTATTTTCTTAAATTGAATTTCAAGAAAATAAAATTAAATTTTTATTTTCCCTTCCTGCCAGTCTCTAAGAATTAATCTTGAGGTTTTGTCTTCGTCGATTTGTCCGCCCTTTATCAGGAAATTTTTTTTCTTTCCCAATCCATTAATTAATATTTCAGAATCTCCATTTGCTTCAATTTGATAAAATTCTTCGATGATATTTGGATATTTTTTCATCAGCGACGCGACAGCGATTTCAGGCTCTTTTATTTTGTCGTAGGTTCTTACTCCTATTTCTACGTGCTTGTTGAGGAAAATTCTGTTTGGTATTGAATATTCTTTTTCAGGAATCACGCCCGGGCTGTCGAGCAAATAAATTCCCCTCATTAATTTTAATTTTTGAACTCCTTTAGTGAATCCTGCCTGCTGAGACAAACCTGCGGATTTTTTTCCGATTAAAATATTTGCAATTGAACTTTTTCCTGTGTTGGGATAGCCGACAATTCCGACATTTATTTTATCTTTTTCCATTTCTCTTGCTTGTTTTTTTATCAGATTTCTTAAAATTCTGCTTCCAAATCTTTTTTTTGAAGAAAAAAATATTGAGGGATTTAGAGATGATTCTATTTTTGATTTAGAAATTCTCTGGAAATCGCACGGCGGAGAATTTCTAACTCCTAAAAACGAGCGCTGAAAAAACTGCTCATTTGAAGATGCAGTAGCGCATCGTTTTTCTGATTTTAACAAATCTGCTTTGTTTAAAACATAAATTATTTTTTTTCCTTGTTTTCTTATCATATTTTCCATTTCTTTATTTCGAGTTTCTTCGGGAAATCTGGCGTCTAAAATTTCAAGCAAAATATCTGACTCTTGAATTATTTTTTTAACTTTTTCAGGGAATTTTTCTTTTTCCTTGTTTATTTTTTCTTTTCCTTTTCTTCCGAAAGATGTGAATTGCGGTTTAACCATGGGAGAATTAGGGGAAGGGGATTAATAAATTTAGAGGATGCGAGGAAAAGGGAGAGATATTTTTACATATTATATTCATCAAAAAAACATTCATTACACATTTCTTCATGCCAGTATAAGTTATGTTTTCCTATTCGTTTATTACACTTTTTACAATTATTTTCTTTTTTATCGTCGGATTTTTCTTCAAAATATCGTATTTTTTCTTCAAAATTAAAATCTTTTGGATTTATTGATTTTATATAACTTCCTTCACTCCATAATTCATTTTCTATTTCTTTAATTTTTTTTATTGGACACGAAGTAAAATCTTCTTTTGTTAACAATATATATTTGTGAACAGATTTTATTAATTCATTAGAAGTAGAAAATGTTGCTTTTCTACCCCTTTCATAGTAAGTATAAAGAATTGTTTTTATTCCTCTTTTTTCCAAGTTATTTATAACTGGAACGAAATCAGAATCTGAAGCAATAATAATTACCCTTTTAATGTCTGGATAATCTATAAGAACATTGACTAAATCTATCACCGCTAATGAATCAACTCCTTTTTGTTTATAGACAAATTCTCCATCAATTTTTAATCTCTGACATCTTCCTTCACGAATTATAAAATTTTTATTTCTAGATAATTTTGCAATAAAATTATCATAATCTTTTTTTCTTTTTATCTCCATCTGATTTGGATTATTGGAAATAAATGGCGAGGCAGTGTAATAAAAAGTTTTTTTGCAAAATAAGTTTTGTTTTTTAGAAAGATATTCTGGAAATTCGAGTAAATCATAAATTAAATATATTCCATTTCCAAAATGTTTTGAAAGTTTAGATAAAAATCCCGCATCAATAAAAACTATTGTGCTTTCCATTAAGTAGCTATTGTTTGAATATTTAAATAGTTATTAGATAAATTTTTTTTGATATATCTAGAATTAAATTATAAGGACTCATCTGGCGACCCGTAGATCACCAGGGATCATGTTAATATTATTACTCTTGAGAAGTTTATAAAACTTGCGGATAATTTATTTATATAGTTTTAACCATAAGAGAATTAGTGGAGAGGGATTAATAAATTTAGGGGATG
>CAYITA010000037.1:0-7644 GCA_964366165.1 Candidatus Woesearchaeota archaeon | reverse complement strand
ACAATAATCCTTAAATAATTAATAAATTTTGTGAAAGAATGAGAAGAGCAGCAGATGATTTGATGAAAGAAGGAGAGTTTAATGCAGTAAGAGGAAAATATTTTAGAAAACAAGATTTTAATACATTTATCAAACCAATTGAAATGACTGATGTATCAAATATTTGGAGATATGTTGTTTATACGCTAGATGAAAATAATTTAATAAAAAGATTAGAACGTGAATTAAGATCGTCGTGTTTAGTAGATATGAATTATATTGAGATTATAGAATCACAACTCCCGTTTGATCCAGTAACCTTAAGATTGAGAAAGCAAGAAAGCCAAATAGAAAAATAAAATGTTACAAGAAAAATCAGAGCAGAGAAAAGTTTTAACTAATCTGGAAAAAATATATAGATTTGCATTAGGATGCACACTTATGGGTGAAGTGGTTGGAGCTTATTTTGGATATTTACAAAGAGGAAATATCGGATTTTACGACGGTATTTTGATTGGAGGAGCAATAGCACTGCCTATAGGGTTAATGGCAAAAACATTGGATGTTTATCTTTTAGATTCAGAAAGATAAAATTTTTTTATTGGTTCAAATCTGCTATTAAAAATTTCTGACTCCTCGGATTTATGTTGAAATTCTTGGAGAAAACCGCACACTTAATTGTGCGGTGGTGCATCGTTTTTTTGATAATCAAAATCAAAAGATTTATATATAAGTATGAATTATAATTCATATGACTTTTGAAACATATCATTTATTCTTCAAGAATTTGTCCAATGCATTGAAGATGAGAATTGTATTTGAATTAAAGAATAAAAATTTGCCTGTGAATGAACTTGTTAATAGAATTGGTGTTGAACAAAGCAAATTGTCTCATGCATTAACAAAATTAAAATGCTGTAATATTGTCCAGTCAAAAATTAATGGCAAGCAAAGAATTTACCGGTTGAACAAAAAAATAATTGTTCCAATGCTTAATTTAATTGACAAACATGAAAAATCTTTTTGCAGAGGATTGTGCAATTACAAAAAATTACGAAGATGAAAAAAATTGCTCGCAACAAGTTGCTCGTATTAATTAAATTGGTAATGAAAAACATCGATGATTATAATAAACATAAAATTCATATTACTTAATTTAAATCAATCGCGCGTAGCGCCAAATTAAAATCAAAATAAACTAAAAAAGATATGCTAAACTAAAAACCAATAATAAACATGAAACAAATTTATTTAGATAACGCAGCGACGACAAAAGTTGATGATTCTGTTGTAAGGACAATGCTTCCCTATTATACTGAAAAGTTTGGAAATGCGTCGTCGATACATTCAATTGGAGAAGAAGCAAGAAAAGCAGTTGAAGAATCAAGAGAAATTATTGCAAAATCAATTGGAGCAAAAAATAATGAAATTATTTTCACATCTGGAGGAACTGAAAGCAACAATCTTGCAATTAAAGGACTTTTTTTCAGCAATTATCCAGAAAAAAATCATATTATCACTTCAAAAATTGAACATGACTGCGTATTGAATTCCTGCAAATGGCTGGAAAAACAAGGAGTAAAAATAAGTTATCTTGACGTCAATGAACAAGGATTTGTAAATCCAAAAGATATTGAAAAAGAAATTACTGATAAAACTTTTCTCGTAACAATAATTCACGGGCAAAATGAAATTGGAACAATACAAAATTTAGAAGAAATTGGAAAAATCTGCAGAAAAAAAGGAATTTATTTTCATACTGACGCGTGCCAAAGTTACACCAAAACAGATTTAAATGTTCAAAAACAAAATTTAGATTTAATGACTTTGAACGCTCATAAAATTCACGGGCCAAAAGGAGTTGGTGCATTGTATATTCGGGAAGGTGTGAAAATTATTCCATTAGCTCACGGCGGAGGACATGAATTTAAATTAAGAAGTGGAACAGAAAATGTTCCTGGAATTGTCGGCTTTGCCAAATCTGTAAAAATTGCAAAAACCGAAGATATTAAAAAAATGAAAAAAATGAGAGATGAAATTATTGAAGAAATATTAAAAATTCCTAATACTAAATTAAACGGAGCCGAAGGAGGAAAAAGAATTTGCAACAACATTAACATTTCTTTCAAAAATATTGAAGGAGAATCAATTACAAGTTCTCTGAATTCAAAGGGAATCTGCATTTCTACAGGAAGCGCGTGTTCGTCGCATAGTTTGGAATCAAGCCATGTTCTACTTGCTATTGGAATGAACCATTTAGAAGCAAACAGTTCAATACGAATAAGCCTAAGCAAATTTACAACAGAGAAAGAAATAAAATATTTTTTGGAAGAATTAAAAAAATGTGTTGAGAAATTAAGAAAAATTTCTCCGTTCGCGAATTAAAATATAAAAAATTTGCTCGCTCCAAAGTCGCTCGAATAATTAAATTAGTAAACAAAAACATCGTCGGTATATAATTTATTGATGGATTTGGATTACTATTTCAAAAAAATATCACGAATGAAATGAGTGCAATTCAATAAAACATGACAAAAAAAACTAAAAAAACAGGAAATTTTTTGATTTTTCATTTTTGGGAAATATAAAAAATGAAAATAACCCCCAAAACAAAATTCAGTGAAATCCTTTCTACAAACCATGACGCTGCAGAAATTTTAATGGAATTTGGATTGCATTGTTTTGGATGTCCGATGGCAATGCAGGAAACTCTTGAAAACGGATGTTTGGCTCACGGAATGTCAAAGAAGGATATTGATGAATTAATTAAAAAATTGAATAAATAGGTCCAATCAAGTTGGACATTGATAAATATTATTAATAACAAAAAATGAAAATCATGATAACTAAATATGATAAAATGTTCCGAAAAATTTTTACATTAATTAAATTAAATAAATCTGCGTTAGCAGGCAAATAAAAAATGAACCTTGAATACACAAAAGAATTAATGAAGCATTTTAAAAATCCGAAATTTGTAAAAAAATTGAAAAATCCCGACGCTGTTGGAGAAGTTGGAAATGTGAGGTGCGGGGATGTGATGAGGTTGGAAATTAAAGTTGAAAAAAATAAAATAAAAGACATAGGTTTTCAGACTTTTGGATGTCCTGCTGCTGTCGCGAGTTCAGATGTTGTTTGCGGATTAGCTAAAGGAAAAACTCTGGAACAAGCTGAAAATTTAACAAAAGATGATATTGTTAAAGAATTAAAAGAAATGCCTCCAATAAAACTACATTGTTCTGTTTTAGGAATACAGGCATTAAAAAAGGCAATTGAAAATTATAAAGGGAAGAAAAATGGAAAAATGGAAAAATTTGCTCGCTCTCTGAGCGAGTTATAAAAATAAAAGTAATGCTAAATCCGTAGATAATTATAAAAAGTCGGCTTTTCAGATTACTTCAAAATATCAATAACACGAGGCACGAGCGCAATTAAATAAAACATAAAAAATAAAAATGCATAAGATAAAACCTCTAAAATACGAGTATAATTCTTTAGAACCATTTATAGATGAACAAACAATGATAATTCACCACGACAAGCATTATCAAACATACATTGATAAATTAAATTCCATTTTAGAAAATTATTCTGAATTCCAGAAAATTAATCCGAAACAATTAATTAAAGAAATTAACAAACTTCCGGAAGAAATAAAAATTTCTGTTAAAAATTTTGGCGGTGGAATTGTAAATCATGATTTCTTTTTCAGAATATTAAAGAAGAATACAAAACCATCTGGAGAAATATTAAAAAGAATTGAAAAAAAATTTGGAAATTACGAAAAATTTAAAGAAGAATTTTCAAAAAAAGCAGCAGGTTTGTTTGGAAGTGGATGGACTTGGCTTGTCCTTGATAAAAATAATGAATTGGAAATAATCAACACCTTTAATCAAGATTCTCCGTTACCATTTGGAATGAAACCACTAATAACAATAGATGTCTGGGAGCATGCATATTATTTAAAATATCAAAACAGAAGAGCAGATTATATTGAAAATTTTTTTAATGTAATAAATTGGGAGGAAGTAAATAAAATTTTAAAAAATGGAGAATAAAAAAATAAAAACTGAAAATTTATATTTTTGGCACTTTCTTACAGGTGTTATTTACATATCTTTAGTTGCTTGGATTATTTTTTTCTTAAATGCGAATGAAATGATTTCAAAAGTTAGCACTTTTGACTTTGTTTTAATGAGTTTGGCGGTTTTTAGATTAATAAGATTAGTTGTTAATGATACAATTTTAGATTTTGTGAGAGATTATTTTGGAAAATTTGAATATGATTTAGGAAAATCAATCTTCCAGCTTATTACTTGTCCTTGGTGTGTTGGAATTTGGGCAGCCTTATTCATAGGATTCATTTATTTTTTAACTCCACTGGCTTGGTTTTTCATATTAATTCTCGCACTCGCAGGAGTTAGTTCAATCTTGCAGATAATATCCAATTCATTAATTAAATTTTTAAACAACTAAAACATAAAAATAAAAAATATGAAAAAAAATAATAGAAAAAATATTTTTGAAATGATTGAATACCCTAAGGAAGGAATTATCAGCAAGGTAATTATGAAAAATAATAAGATAGATATTGGATTATATTGTATGGTTACTGGAACAGAAATGTCCGAGCACACTTCAACAAAATCAGGATTTGTTTATGTAGTCGAGGGCAAAGGAATTTTTAACTTAGAGGGAAAAAATATTGAAATGTTGCCAGGTGTTTTCTTTTTTATGAGAAAAAACGCGATTCATTCATTAAAAGCAAAGGAAAATACAACATTTGTATTGGGATTAATGTAAAATGGAAAAAATAACACAGATACTTATTGAAGAACATAAAAAAATATTGATTGTTAGTGATAAAATTGAGAAAGAATGTGAATATATTAAAAAAGGTGGAAAAATTAACGAAGAATTTTTTAAGAAAGCAATTGAGTTTATAAGAAATTATGCAGATAAATTTCATCATGCTAAAGAGGAAGATATTTTATTTGAGGAATTTTGTAAGACTGCAGAAAAAGGATGTTTGCATTGTAATCCGGTTGAACAAATGCTTTATGAACATAATATTGGAAGAGATTTTGTTAAAGAAATGGAAGAAGGAATAAAAAAGAGAAATAAAAGAAAAATTATAGAGAATGCGCTTGGCTATGTTAATTTAATAAGGGAACATATTTTTAAAGAAGATAATATTCTTTACCCTATGGCTGAAAAAACCATTTCAAAAGAAATACAAATAGAAATGTTAAAAAAATTCCAAGAAATAGAAAAATCTAATCATAGCACTATAAATAAATCTTTATCTTTATTAAAATAAAAAATGGAAAATAAAAATGTTGGAATGCTGATAATAGGAATCTCAATTATAATGACATTTATAGTCTGGATTTTTAATTATTCATTAAAAAAAATTGTCGGAGGAACTTGCACCCACGGACCTGCATGCACTATGTATGACACAATTTCTATTCAAACATGGATAAGTCTTTCAGTTGTAGCAGTTATTCTTATAATTGGATTAGTTATAATGTTTTCAAAACCAAAAGAGAAAATTATTATTAAAACAATCAAAGAAAAGAAAAAGAAACTGGATTTAACTGGATTAGATGCAAATGAAAAAAGATTAATTGATTTGCTTCAAAAAGAAAATGGAGCAATGTTTCAATCAACGCTGATGGAAAAAATCGGAATGGGGAAAGTTGGTGTAACAAGACTTCTTGACAAACTCGAAGCGAAACAAATCATAGAAAGAAAACGAAGAGGAATGAATAATATTGTTGTTCTGAAAAATTCTTAAGGAATTTTTCGGAATCCTAAAAACTGGAAAGGAAATAAAATTTTTTTGCGATACTGAAATAAATTTATAAATACCGATGAGTTAAAATATAGTGAAAGGAGGTAAAAAAAATGAAAATAATTAAATTAATAATAGCAATAATTCTTATTTTAGTTGGTGCTTTTTATGCGCTTCTGCCCCATTCAATACATATATCGTCGGGTTTTGGTTTTGAGTTGTCGCATAACTATCATATTATGATTGGGGTTGTTCTCCTGATAATTGGAATAGTATTGACATTAATTAAGAAAAAATAAAAATAGCAGAAGATGCGGAGAAAAAATAAAGAAATAAGAAAGATTGAATTTGGTAAATTCTTCAGAATTTTTGTAATTACATTATTGATAATTCTTATCTTTACTTTTATTGATGCTTTTATTCATAGTTTAAAGAAAGAATATTCTGTTCCTGATTATTATTTCAAAAATAAAATTATTTTTGGAACATTATATGGTTTTTTTAGTTTGTTGATTATTGAAAAGAAAAATTTGTGGAAGAAAGCCTTTATTTTTTCTGTTGTCGTCAGTATTTTATTACAAATAAGATATTTTCTGGAAGGTTATCCCATAGATTTTGTTTTTGGATTTCTTATAATTCATTTTATTATATTAGTTTTAACATCTTTTATTGTGCTGAAACTAGTTTCACCAAAGCAATTATAACAGACTAATTCTTAATTTTTTTAATTAAATTTGGAGTTTAAAATGGATAACCAAGAACAAAAAAAAGGAAATACTGAATTTTATATTCAGATAACAGCAATAGTTATCCTCGGGATTTTGTTAATCTATGGTTTAGGTAAAACATCTCCTACAGGAAATGTAATTGCTAATGAAATTGGAACAGTTTCTGCATCTGAAATAATTCCTTCGGGAATTCCAGAAGTTTATGGAAAAGAATTAGGAGTAAGTTATGATGATGTCTCTGCAAGCAATCCTCGTTTAGCTGATACCACAATTCAAAAATTGACAGCTTACGAAGATAAAGAATTAACAAGTGAACAAATGGATAGATACATAAAAATTGGAAATTCAATTGCGTGCGAGTATTGTTGTGGTGCTAACTCATTGATTTTTAGTAATGGAGAAAGAGCTTGTGGTTGCGCACATAGTTATGCTATGAGGGGACTTGCAAAATATCTTCTAATAAAACACCCAGAAATAAGTGATGCGCAGATTTTAGAGGAACTCGGAAAATGGAAGGTCTTGTTTTTTCCTGGAGTACATCAACAAAAAGCAGCTGTATTAAAAAGCCAAGGTATTGAACTTAGCTACATTAATTTAGCAAGCAACAAATACCGAGGAATTGAACAAGGGCAAGCGAGTGATGGTGGTATGGTAGGGGGATGTTAATATGAAAGATTGTTGTTCTCCTACATCCACTGAAGAAAAAATGAAAGGAGGAATATGAACATGGATATGAAGAATGTTATTTTGTGGATTGTTATAACTATACTTGTTTTGGCAGTAATCTATGTGGTTTTCCTTAAGGGGGGATCAACTGGAAGTGCAATATCTACAGCGCAATCTGTTGGACAAGTTGCAAGTAGTGGCATGGTAGGCGGCTGCTAATTAAATTTATTTTTTATTTTTTTAATTTTATACTTAAAATTAAATAATCAGGAGGAAAAATGGAGATTAACAACAAAACATTAATTTGGATAGTAATTGGAATATTACTCTTGGCGGTTATTTATGTAACCTTCTTTAGAGGTAGCGGAGCAACAGGAGCAGTAAGTGCTGGAGGAACCGGAAAACTTGACACAACTGGTTGGACAGAGAATGAAAAGATGAACTATGAAATGCATGGAACAATTCCTGCACGGG
>CAYITA010000036.1:0-7943 GCA_964366165.1 Candidatus Woesearchaeota archaeon | reverse complement strand
AGTGTCCCCAAATTGCATAAGGAAAAAACTTTTTTTTTCTTTTGTTTTCATTTGTAGGTAAGAATTTTCTTACTTATAAACTTTTTGAATTTGAAATCATCTTTTCTTCTCAAATTCCCTCAGCACTCTCTCATCCGGACTTAAAACATAAACATGGTCTTCCTTGAATCTCAATCCGCGGTAAATTTTTTGCCAAAGTTCTCTTTTTGCTTTGTCTTTATAAAAATCCCAATAATAATTTGGATTTGTTTGTTTTAATATTTTCCAAAACGCGCTTTTAACATTTGGATTTGGATATTTCGTGAATACAATACTGTTGCACTGCTCTCCTGGAAAATCAATTCCTCTTCCGCTTCTCGTCGAGAATAAAACATCAATCTCCTTATTTTTAAATTTCTCAACCCACTCGCCGGTTTTGTCTTCTTTTTGAAAATTTCTTAATTTCTCTCTGGTGATTAAAAATTTAATTCCAAATTCTTTGACTTCTTTTTCACCCGGCAAATCATGAAACGCATTAATATGCACCAGCACAGGTTTTTTTGCATCAGCAAGGCATTTGCTCAATGCTTTCAGATAATTTTCCCTTGAATTTTTTCCGTTGGAAAAATTTTCATATTTGCAGTCCATTTCCAATCCGGTTCTCGCAACTTCAATTTTCCCCTGCTGTTCAACTTCAGCGTCTAAAATTATAAAATCTTTCAAACCAAAAATATTTCTCAGAACACTTTCCGAGTGGAGTGTTCCAGACATCAGAACAATTATTTTATTTTTATTAATTATTTCCCCGAATTTTTTCGCGAGATTTGTAGTCACAATACTAATAATCAATTGATTGTCTTTTTTGCTGAAAGATAAATAGCTGTCATTGAAAAATTCGTCAAACATCTTTGCTGTTTCTTCAACTTCAAACAAATAACTTTCCTCGTCGATTTCCATTAAAAATTCAGGATTATTTAGAAATGTTTTTAGCAAATTGCAAACCCCTGTATTTTTCAAAGGAATAATCGCGTTGGAATAAATTGCTGCCTCAATTGTTTTGTCTTTTTTTATTTCCTTGATTATCATATGCAAATCATTTATTATTTTTTCAACACTTTCTTCTGCGCTGAAAATTTGGTTGAGCGAGTTTTGCAGTCTGTCAAGATTTATTGTGCTTTCATTTGAAAAACTGTCTAAAAATTCGTCGCACTCGTCAATAATTTCAACTTCTGTGAGGGGTTTTCTTCCAAGTGCAGTTTCATACTTGTATTTCAGAGAATTGAACACAATCACATCAGAATCAATATAATAATTAAATTGCTCGTAAAATTTGCATCCAGGTTTTCTCTCGTAAAAAATAAATTTCATCCCATCCAACCCATCGTAAATTTTTTTATTTGCTCCCTGAAAAATTTTTCCACCCATCTCATAAATTTGCGCGAAAACCGGACTCCAATAAGGGCACACTCCTGCAACACACGACCTTGTCACATCTTTGATTGTGTGAATGTTATTTGGATTTATATTTTTATTTTGCCGTAGGTATTCCTTAATTTTATTATAATATTTTTCTTTGAGTTCAATTTTGCACGGCAAGTCATATGCGTCTGCTGAAAAATCTCTTCGCTTTTTTTCTTCAAGTTCCTCTTCGCTGAATTCAAAAATATCATTTAAATTCGCATTAACCTCTCTTTTTTGTTTTGGAATGACAATTTTATTGTCCTCGAGAAATTTGCATCGATGATTATTTCTTCCAGTAATCACAGAAATTTTTAATTTTTCTCCAGAATTTTTTAAAAGGTATTTATTGTGTTCGTAGTCTTTCTTATATTGCGCCTGCAGATTTTTTCCTGGAACAACTACTGAACTTTTTCCGAGATTTTTCGCAAGGTTTAAAGCAATTGCTGATTTTCCTGTTCCGCAAATGCCATGAACAAAAATTATTCTTTTGCCTTCTTTTATTTTTTCCAAAATTTCTTGAACAACATCTTCCTGTGTTTTTGAGTTGGAAAATTTTAATGGTTCAAGAAATTTTCCCTCTTTATTGTATAAATTCCATGCCATAGATTAATTGAAAATTTGAAGAGTTATAAAATTAATTGTTGCAATTAATTTTTCTTCAATTTTATTTGTTACTTCTTTTATGAAGTAACATAATAGAAAAGTTTATAAACATCTTATTTCTGAAAATAATATGGAAGCAAAAATAGGAAAGTCATATTTAACAAAAATTCCGCATGAAGGAAGAGAAATTAGTTTTCAACATCCTTCATTTAGAGGAACTTATGGAGATGTTGCAGAACAAATTGATAAAGAAAATTTGAAGAGACCGACTTCTTCTGAAACAGCGTCGTTAGTTTATGATGCATTTCAAAATCCTGATGGGAAATATGAATCTGAAATAATCCAAATTCTAAAATCTAGATGGTTCTGGGAATTTACTGGAAATCTTTATATTCCAAAATCAAATGAAGAAATAAACAATGGAGTCATAATTGTTTCTAATCCTGAAATTTCAGAAGGAAAATTAAATTTAGATAAAAGTAATTTAGTAAAAAGATTACAAGAAGGAGATGCATCATTAAAATTTGTTCCTTTTAGATTTAAAATAGGAGAGCAAACAACTTCTGATTTAGAAAAAAATCCTTATATAATTGCAAGATATGGAAAAGAAGGAGCGCAAAAAATTGCAAAAGTTGCTTCAAGATATAAAAAAAATCCTTATCTTTGGTCTTTTAATTCTGTTGAAGAAGAAAAAACAAGAATGTCTGCCCTCGACAGCATCTGGGGCCTTGGTGGCGGGTTGAGTGTTAATGGCAACGACTGGGACGATGGCATTGGTGGTCGTGCTTTCGGGGTATGCACCCCCGAAAAAGTTAAATAGTTTTGGCTCGCCTTTAGTTAATAACGCAAATTTTTTAAAGACTATCAATCTTAATTTTTTGTCCTGAATAATTTATTTTTCCTTGAGCAAGAAAAATAAAAAGGACTACACACCAATTTATTAGCACGTTATTTAGATTTATTTTAAGTCATAAAATACAATCATGATAATTAGTAATTAAATGAAAATTAAAATGATGGTGAAATGAAGATAAATTGGTTACATGACTCTGTCTGCCCTCAACAGCAACTGGAACCTTGATGACAGGTTGAATGTTAATGGCAACAACTGGAACGATAACAATGATAGTCATGCTTTCGGAATAGTTCTCTTCAGGACATATAATGAAAACATACAAAAATATTTATTCAAAGATTTATGATTTTAAAAATTTAATTTTTTCTTATCAAAAAGCAAAAAAAGGGAAAACCAAAAAATTTTATGTCAAGGAGTTTGAAGAAAATTTAGCATATAATTTAAAAATTCTTTACGACGAATTAAAAAATCAAACTTATAGACCAGAACCACTAAAAACTTTTATTTTGCGAGACCCAAAAACTCGCAAAATTTCCAAGTCCGCATTTAGAGACAGAATTGTGCATCATGCCTTAGTAAATATTTTAGAACCAATTTTTGATAAAACCTTTATTTATGATTCTTGTGCTAATAGGAAAGGCAAGGGAACTTTATTCGGATTAAAAAGATTCTATAAATTTGTTAGAAGGATATCAAAAAATAATTCTCATCCGTGTTTTATTTTGAAAGCAGATATCAGACATTATTTTCAAGAAGTTGATAGGGAAATTTTATTGAAAATAATAAAAAAGAAAATTACCGACGACAAAGTCGTCGGATTAATAAAATTAATCTTAAATAATTTTGAATGTAAAAATGGAATGCCCCTCGGAAATTTAACTTCGCAGTTTTTTGCTAATGTTTGTCTAAATGAATTAGACTATTTTGTAAAACATAAGTTAAAAACTAAATATTATATAAGATACGTCGACGATTTTGTGATTTTGCACAAATCAAAAGAACAGCTTGAAATTTGGAAAAAAGAAATCGATATTTTTTTGAGAGATAATTTGTATTTAGAACTTCATTTTGATAAGACAAGAATAATCCCTCTTTCAAGAGGATTGGATTTTGTAGGATTCAGAAATTTTTATTATTATACATTATTAAGAAAAAGAAATATTCGGGGTATGAAAAGAAAGATAAATCTGTTCATTAAAAACGAAATCTCTTACAAAAGATTTTTTGAGATGTTTCAGGGTTGGAATGCTTATGCAATGTGGGCTGATAGTTATAATCTGATAAATAAATTATTTTTATTATTAAGGTTTGCTCGCTTCGTTCGAATTGATGTAAAACATAAGTAATTTGAGAAAATATTTATTATCTCAAGAGGTGAATAAATTTATCATTTAATTAAATTATCGACGAGAATTTGGATTAATTAAACAATATCAATTGAGCCGAGCGATTTCGTGGTAGAGAGAAAAATTTTTATTAATTACTCGTGCCGAGAGTTTACATGAGTGTCGCCTCAACAAATTGTGCGAACGTGAACTCGAGTTAAAATCGTGAGGAGAGCAATTCTTATAAAGATTTCTGTCCTAACTAAAAAAGTTTAGGTTTGAGATTTATTCGATTTAATAAATTAAATTTTATCCGAATAAGGCACTCAAACCTTCTGCTGCAGCCTCTGCTTTCCTTTCTTCTTTTGGTGTTTCTTTATTTTCTTCTTTGCTTGTTCCAGCAACAGGAGAAGCAACAGCTAAACTTGCATTTTCAAGTTCCCCTGCAATGTCAACACCCTTCAGACTAGCAACAAGGGATTTAATCTGCGATTCATCCACATGTCCGCCAGCAGCCGCAACAACACTTTTTATCCCTTTCTCGTCGACTTCTTTGCCTAATTTGTGCAATAAAAGTGCCGCATATATATTTTCCATTTTATTTAAATTCCTCCAATTTTTTTAATTGGAATTTGAATATTTGAAAATTTTTAATTTTCATATTAGTTTTCCTCTGAATCAGTTTTATCTTCAAGATTTAATTGAGTATTAATTCTTCGCTGTGAATTTATTTCTTCTTGTGCATGATTGCTAACTTTCTCTATTAAACTTAAAGCTTCTAATCTAATATTTATACGCATATCCAATTCATCTTTAAATTTAACATAGTCTTTTCTATTCTTATTTGTACGTTCTTCTAATTCTCTTCTAATATTTAATAATTCCTTATATTCTTCAAATAATTCTCTATATCTTCTATCAAACCAAGGTAACACTTCTCTCTCTGTATATTCTCTCATACTTTCATATTCATATAAACTTCTTCCTTTTTCTTTATTCATTTTATTTATATTTCCTTTCCTTCAGATTTATTTTCTTCAGGAATATTTTTCATAAATAATAATTTTTCCAAAGCTTTTGCATGCATACCGGCTTTTCCAATTAACAAACCAATTGTTTCTGAACACGGATAAGCAATAGCAACAGCAAATGCCAAACCTTTTGAATAAGAATTTTTCAATTCTTCAACAATTCCTTCCTTGTCAATATTAATTTCAGAATATAATTTACCCTCGGAGATATCCAAACCAGCTAAAGGTATAAAGCCGATTGAGAAAGGTTTGATATTTAGCTTCGTCATCAAATCTGAAGCACCCTGAGAAATTTTTTCCCCTTTTTTCGCAACAACTTTCGCAGTTTTAATATTAATTTTACCTTCTTTAATTTCAATTTGTATTCCCATAGCACCTAATTCAGAAATTATTGGTCCTGGAACTAAATCAGTTGGTCCTGGCTGAATCTCAATATCTTTCGGAGATTCTTGCCCAGCTTTTGCTTTTGCAGGAATTTTATTTTCCAAAAGTTCCGACGCCAAATCAAAAACATCCAAGTTGGAAAATAAAATAGCGATGTCAGAATTAATTTTTTCTTTTAATTTTTTAGCTTCTTCTTTTCCTGAAGAATCCAAGGCCATTATTATGAGATTTTTCCTCGGAACTTTTACAACTGCCTTTTCTCTTAATTTCTTGCAGATTTCCTGAAACTGCGACGCAGGAAGATTTTTAATAGACGCAATTAAAATTGTCCTGTTGCTTTTAATCAGCTTCGACAATTCGTCAACTATTTTTTTCTTCTTTTCAGAAACATGAGTTGATTTTTTGTTTTTCATTTTCTCATCTTATCTTTATTTTTTGCGGTTTAGTCATAGTGAATTTAATTTCAACATTTCTCACATTTTCCTTGTTTTTTGGAAGCGCCTTGATAACTGCGTTATAAACTGTAGTAATATTTTCAATTATATCCTCATCCCTCATTGATTGTTTTCCTATGGAAATTTTTATAGACGGCTCTTTTGTTTTTATTTTGACACCGTGATTAATTTTTTCTTTTAATTCTTCAAGCAATTTGCTACTCATATTCATTAAAATTCCCAGCTGTGGCGACGGCATTTTTCCTGAAGGTCCAAGCGCCCTTCCAAAAACCGTCGCAACTTTCGGCATCAGCGACGCCTGAGCAATAAAGAAATCATATTTATTGACTAATTTTTTTAATTCTTTTTTATCATTATATTTTCCAAATTCTTCTGCAAGAATAGTATCAATTATTTTGTCTCTCGCTTCAAGAAACCCGCATATTTTCTTTTCTTTTATTTTATGCGGAACAGGAACAAATAAATTAACTTGACTTTTTTTCAAATCAAATTTTTGCAGATTTATAATTAAGTCGACTGTCTGATCAAACTTTCTGCTTTTATCTTTTCTTAATTCAGATAAAGCTTGCTTTAGTTGTTCATTTATTTCTACCATATTATTATCTGCTACATAATGCGCCTGTGTTCAGAATATGAACTTCAGCGATGTAGTTAACGATAAATTTTCTAGAAAATCCGGGTTTATAAAATCTTCGTTTTGAAAAAACGAATGAGTTAAAGATTTTTAATCTTACAAAATAAAATCTTTAAACTTCCGAAGTTTTTAAGTCCACTCCACAATCTAATATAAAACTTTTGTGAATATAATTTATTTGAATAATTAACTGCTCCTTCGTCGCAGATTTTCTATTAATTAAATAATATAAATTCCGAGCGACTTCGTGGTAGAGAGAAAATAAAATATTAATAACTCGTGCGAAGTCGCGAGTAGAGCGATTAGCGAGGAGTAAGCTTTTTTAATAATTAATTTTATAATACTTTCTCACAACAATCCTTAAAAACTTCTGATTAATTTTTTATATATGGAAAAGAAAATAAATTGCGATATCCGTCGGAGGCAAAGAAAAGATATCGCCCTTCAGCGCTTCGAGGAAGGAGCGCGAGGAAAATCAAGGGGTGTCCTCGCAATGAAATTTCCAAAAAAAACAAACAGATATTGCCCTTTTTGCAATGAAAAAACAGAGCATAAAATAAAATTAGTCAGCACAGGAGCAAGAAGAGGTACATTAACAAGAGGAAGCATTTCAAGAGCAAGAGCAAGAGGATTAGGAAGAGGAATGGGAAATCTTGGAAAATGGGGTTCAAAGCCGGCTGTTTCAAAATTCAAAAGAAAAACAAAAACAAACAAAAAAACAAATATATTATACACCTGCACTAAATGCAGCAAATCTCATTACAGAAAAGGAAGAAGAAATAAACGAACAGGAAAACAACTACAGGAGTAATATGTTAAAAAAAATTAAATTAAATTTGGTTTCTAACAAGAGGAAAGGTGACTTGTTAGGAAAACCTTAGGTTTTCATACGAATGGCTATTGGAAAAAAAAGAAAAAAATTTTTTGATGCTGAAATTCCTTTATTGGAAAAAACAGCTTCTATTCAGGCTTATGAAATTGAAGAATTAAATGGAAAAACAATAAAATACGATTTAACAAGAATTTTAAGGGGAAAAAGTGCAATTTTAACTTTAAAAGTCAATGTAGAAGGAAAAGAAGCTTATGCTTCTCCAAAAGAAATGCATCTGCTTCCTTATTATCTCAAAAGAATGATTAGAAAAGGAACAAATTATGTTGAGGATTCTTTTACTGCAAACACAGCAGAAAATAAAATAAGAATAAAGCCCTTCTTGA
>CAYITA010000035.1:5235-8472 GCA_964366165.1 Candidatus Woesearchaeota archaeon | reverse complement strand
TTTCCTTAAAAAGTTCAATTAATCTTAAAACTTCTTTTTCTCTCTCCAATAAACCTATTTTTGAATTAACCCTCATAATTTGTATAAACCTCTGAATATTTTTTATTTAAACCTAAACCATATAATAAATCTAATTGTTCTAAAACATTATCTAAATATAATTTTTTGCAATAAACTATTAATTCTCTTAAAGGCATAACTGGCAAGCTATTTATATCTTCTATATCAAATTTTTTTTTAGGAATTATATAAACTAAAGGCCTTTTATTAATTAATTTATTTTCTGTCCAGGTTATATTCTTTTCATCTAATTCTTTTTTCAAAGAATTGATATCTTTTTCAACTGCCTCTAAAAAATAAATCTTATCGTAAAAATCTCCTGTTATAAATCCTCCTTTTGTCCAGATAGTTATTGCAGTTCCCTTTACAAATCTTATCCTTAACTTTGTATTTTTGATAAATTCCCAAAATTCATTGTTTTTGTCTATAACAGAAACAACATTATCCAACTCTCTAAATTTGTTATATATCACGTTTTTATTATTAATCTTTATAATATTTTTATTACCTTTTCTAATTATTCTTATTACTTCATATTTTTCCAATTCTAATATCCCTCCATAAACAGCAGAATAAGCAAATCCTATTTTATTAGCCAAGCTACGGATGCTTTCCCCATCTTTAGCATTTCTTATAATAGTTATAGTTATTTCATTTATTATCATTATCTTTTAAAAGATAATGAATATTTAAAGGTTTCCATAAGATGTATTGTATCTTATTAGTAGTAACAAGCAGCAAGATTTATATAGTCTAAATTTCCTATATCTTTCATGGTAAACAGAATTGATGTTTCAGAGGTAGAATCTCAAATCGACTTAGCAAATGCTTTATTAAATAGAGGGGTTAATTGGATTGATAGTTCTGGAGTGGCTGGTTTGCATGGTACGAGTATTGAAAACTTCGTTTCGATGCTCAAGACAGGAACTATTGAAATGGATACCCAAAAGTCTAGAGCACAAGGCTCAAATTATGATAAGAGATTTTATTTTATACCCTACAAATCAACTTTTCAAAATCATCCATTACATTCACAATTAGCTGAAATGACCCCAAATACTGTTTTTCAAGCTGCAGTTGATTATTCGAACATTGCTGCATTTTTTTCTTACATGAATCAATTTTTACCCGGAGTAGTTGACAATAGGGATTATGCAACATTACTTCCATTGGATCTAAGAAATGGAAAACATGCAAAGAGTATTGTAGAAAAATTAATTGAAAAGGCTAAAACAAAAGGATTCGATAAGGATTTTGCAAGAAAAAAGATAGCTGAAGGGATATATCAGAGAAGAGGTATTGTCTTATCGATAGGACCAGAAATATTAAGTTATAATGTTAAAAATGGAGAAGAAACTCCCGGAAGAGAAATTTATGCTGAAGAACCTAAAATTCCTACAGATAAAGCAATTCTTGGAGCTCAAGTAATGATTCCAGATTTTAAAGATGAGATTTATCAAAGATTAAGAGATCCAAATTTTCAACTAGATTACAGTGATTTAGAAACTGAAAAATTATTAAGATAATTTAATCAAAAGGTTTAATTAATCGTTAAACATTAAATTCCTATTTTAACCCATAAACCTTCATATAGATGATTATTATTCCTTTATTAGTCTTTTAATGTCTAAATTCTTAAAAGTTCAATAATATAAGTTTTTAATTTTTCAACTCTAAAAGAAAGTATATCCTTTAAGATAAACTCGTTTACACCGAACAGTCCGCAGTTCGATTCTGCGTGGGGCCATATTAAACAATGTGGCTAAAAGCTCATGTAAATAAATAGCTCGTTAGAAAAAGTTACTTTTTTATTCTATTCTGGTAATTTAAACAAAGTATTACAATTCGATTGAGAAATAAATTTCCACAGTCTGTTCATTTCAAAATATATTTCACAATAGAATAATCCTTATAAGCAATAAACATCTTTAAAAAAAATATGAATAAAAAAATAATTTTCATTTGCGCAATTAGTTTGCTGTTAATTTTTACCTTGTCTTTTGCAGTTGCCGAAAAAAATAATTTAAAATACAGTGATTTAAATAATTCTCCTAATAAAATACAAAAAATGAATTATGGTTTGTGTGTATCTAATTTAACAAAAGAAAAAAATGAATGTTTCAAAGAAGCACAAGGAGAGTATAAAGTTTGCGAAAGCAGCATTAGAAATTTAACAAAGAGCTTAAAAGAAAATAATCAAACAATAAATAAAACAGAAATAAAAAATCTACGAGAAAATTGTTCATCAAATTTTAAAAAAGAATTAACAATATGCAAAGAAAATTTCAAACAACAAAAAGAATTTTGCAGACAGTTTAAATGCAAGGAAAATGAACTTTTTCTAAATAATACTTGTGTAAAAGAATGTGAAAGAAATGAAGTTTATTTTAATAATACTTGCTTGCCAATTTTACATAATTGTCACGGAAAAGAAATTTTAATTAATAATACTTGTGTGAGAGTTAGATAGTTAAAACAAAAAAATATATTTGTATTCTGTATCAGAAGGAATTATTATTCTTTATGAAATCTACGCTATTAGATTTCTCTATAGATAATTTAAATAAAACAAGAAAAGATTTTCACACTACTTTTATCTCAACATCAATCTCGAACGAAGTGAGAAATTTTTATATATTTTCCATCACACAAATCTTTAAAATTAAAAATTATCTTAAAAAAATATGGAAAATGGTTTATTTTTTACACTAAACAAAGAAGGATATTGTGTTAAAAATTATACTGAAGGAATTCCTAGATATATAATAAGTCCAGAAAATAGAGTTGATTTCACTTCTCTCGTTACAAAAATTGCGAGTGAAAGTATTAATAATCCTTTTTATGACGAAGGAGTTGAAGTTCAGTTTGATTCAGATGGTGAATTATCTGTTCCACAAAAAGAAGAGGGAGCAATTCGTGCCTTGGTAAATGCAATAGAAATTAGAGCAAAGAAAAATATTAAATTTAGAAGCACATTAGAAAAAATAATTGAAATTGCTCGAAGATAATTAAAATTTTCTTAATTGCTCGCTGTCGCTCGGATTTATAAAATTAATAATGCAAAAACGCTGGGTAATTAAATAAAAAGTTGTTTTTTCGATTACTTAAGTAGATATTAATATCACGAACTTGTGAGTGCAAATTGAGATTATTAAATTAAGTTAACATTTTCCAAAT
>CAYITA010000035.1:2874-5135 GCA_964366165.1 Candidatus Woesearchaeota archaeon | reverse complement strand
GGTGCTGCAATCATCGACGCTGCTATTTTGGTAATCGCCGCGAACGAAGGAATAAAACCGCAGACAAAAGAACACTTCATGGCAATTCAGGCAAAAAATATCAAGAACATGATTATTGTCCAGAATAAAATAGACTTGGTAACAAAAGAGCAGGCAATAAAAAATTACAACGAAATAAAAAAATTCGTCAAAGGTTCAATTTATGAAAATTCCCTGATAATTCCAGTTTCTGCACAGCAAAAAATTAACATAGATAAAATCTTGGAAGAATTAATTAAAATACCTGTGCCAAAAAGAGACACAGAATCTGAACCAATTTTTTTAGTAGCAAGAAGTTTTGACATCAACAAACCCGGAACAACAATCAACAGGCTCGCTGGAGGAGTTCTTGGAGGAATACTGAAAAAAGGAAAATTAAAAGTCAATGACGAAATAGAAATAAAACCAGGATTAAGTGTTAAAAAAGCAAATCAGCAAATATTTGAAACAATAAATACAAAAATAATTTCATTAAGAAAAGGAAATCAATCGCTTTCAGAAGTTGCACCGGGAGCAAGCATTTCCATAGAAACTAATTTGGATCCTTATTTAACAAAAGCAGATGCTCTGAATGGAAGTTTAGTTTCAAAAAAAGGTTTGCTACCCGATATAACAAATAAAATAAAATTAAAATCAAAATTATTCAAAGAAGTTTTAGGAATTTCTGAATCTAAAAATGTCGAGCCGATAAAAACCAAAGAAATGCTTATGCTTTCTGTAAACACAACAATCACCGTCGGAACTGTCGAGAAAATCAAAGACAATGAAATAGAATTAATTTTAAATTTCCCAATAGTCGCGCTGAAAAACGACAATGTCGGAATTGCGAGAAACATTCAAAATCACTGGAGATTAATTGGATTTGGAGAAATTTTATGATTGATGAAAATACTCTCATTGGTGATTATAGTGTAAAATTTTTTCCCGAAGGAATGTTTTATGTAAAAAATCCCCCCCATATAAATTCTACTTTCTACGAAGGAAATTTAGAGATTTTATCAAAAGTTGCAATTGAGCAAGGGATTAGTTTTTTTATTTTAAGAAACAATGAGAATTATAGAAAAATAGTCGCCATAGAAATAAAAAGATGAATTGATTGATTTGGTATGTAATTAATAATATTATTATCAATTTATGAATTTTTATCCGTCTATTTATTTGAAAAAATTTATTGGATTATTTTGATGTTTTTGCATTATCAATAGTTATATAAGCGATTTTGGAGATGGCATTTTTAATTACCTTCAGGGTTTATTTTATATCATCAGAAATTTTATAAACTATGTTTTCTTGTATCTTTCATGAGAGAGTTGGTTGTTGGCTTAATATTAATCTTTCTTTTAGTTAATTCTATAATTTTTGTAATTGCAATTCAAAACAATAGCGAAGAAAATAATTCTCAATGCAATTCTGAACAAGATTGTATAAATATAGGAAAATGCGACGTGGGATTAGAATGCACTTGCAGAGCAAATAAATGTTATCGAGGGCTTGTAGCAGAATGTGATAGCGATAGTGATTGTAATTCTGGAGAAGAATGTAGGAAGAATAGATGTATTCAAAAAGATATTAATGAAAATCAAATAAAAAATCTAACAAAAGAGCAAATCAAGGAAATGATTCAGGAAAAAAACAGAATAAAATTTGAGAAAAAAACAGGACAAAACTGCACTGAAGATTGTATTTGCACAGGTGTTGTGATGAAATGCGAATTAGAAGACGGAGCAAGGCAAATGACTGTTTATGCGCAATCAGGAAATATAATTATAATTACAAAAGAAATAAATGCGTCGACAAAAGTTGAACTCTACAAAATTAATGGAACTCTTTGGGGGAAATTCAGGGATAATGAAACAAAGCAGATAAAAATGACGCCAGAACAAGTTCAGGAAAAAATAAAGGAAAAGATTAAAGCAAAAATGGAAAAGTTCAATATAACTTTAGATGAAAATGGATTTTATGTTATTCAAATGCATAAAAAATCAAAATTATTTTTCTTATTTCCTGTGAGAGAAAAAACAGAAGCGCAAATAGATGTTGAAAATGGTGAAATAGTAAAAATAAGAACTCCCTGGTGGGGATTTTTATCTAAGGATGAAAAATCCGAACAAGTTCTTGGAACAAGTTGTGGAATAGTAACTCCTGGTTCTAACGACGAATGCTGTGAAAACAAAGGATACGATTATTGGAATTCTGAAAAGCAGGAATGTGGGTTTGGATAA
>CAYITA010000035.1:0-2774 GCA_964366165.1 Candidatus Woesearchaeota archaeon | reverse complement strand
TTTTTTCTTAACGATTAAAATATTTTTTCCAATAAACTTTTTTTCTTCTCGAAGCCCTCGTTGAATTTTGTTTTTCTATAGTTCTCCTAAAATCTTTTATTGTTTTTGCAACATAAAATCGAGCCCCCGTCATATCTCTATCAACAACTAAATAATATGGCGCTGAAAAAGAATTGCCATCTAAATCATGAAAATTAACTAAAACATGATATCCTCTCTCAATTCCTTCACTTGGAATAACTGCTTCCTGAAAAGCCTGCATGATTATATCCCTTATTTGATTATCTGTTCTAATTAATCTATAATTATCTTCTGCTACTCTCTCCCTGTATTTTTCAATAACGTGGTTGGGAAGAGATAAACCCCGGTTAATTGCTGGATTCATAATCTTAAACTAATATTTGGTTTTATAAAAATTTATATGTTGGAATTTTGTGTTTCGGTTTACCAGATTATATTGAAAAGAGAAAAAAGAAAAAAATCACCAACAATATAATTTATTTTGCTCGCTGTCGCTCGTATTAATTTAAATTTAAGTAATAGAAAAAACTACAATTATTAATCTGTTGCCGACGAGAAATTTCACGAGCCACTATGTAATCCAATGTCGAGGGAAATTTTGAGTAAGAGAATTTACATTACTTAATCTTCCCATATCAATCTCTCGCAACTTGTTGCGAGCATCTTCACCGCAACAACATTTATTTCTAAAACAAAGTAATTATAGAAGAGTAACAAATAGAAAGATTTAAATATAATAAAATTTCCGTAACAATATGAAATTAGAAAATGTATTAAGAAAAATCTCATTAGGAGCATTGATGGTTGGTATGGGTATAGTAACAACTTCAATTTTTTCGCAATATAAAGTTGAGTCTAAAAAATCTTTAATACAAAATATTGTTAATCAAAATCCGCAATTAAAAATAGAAGTTCCAGCATATGAACGTGAAGAAAAAACAGCAAAATACGTCGGAGTTGGGGGGTTTGGTAGTATTGGTGTTGGAATATTTTCTTTATTTTTAGTAGATTATGTTGAATATAGAAGAAAAAAGAAAAATTCACATCATTACCAATGTGTTCAAGGGCAAAAAAATCTCTAACATTATAAATTATTTAGTTCGCAACAAGTTGCTCAAATTAATTTTAATCTAAATAATAGAAGAAACTACGAGTTATTTTATTATCAAAAATATTTTCCAGCATTATTTTTATTTCTTATTAATCTCGAGCGACAGCGAGCAATTTTTTCAGCAAGCATTTTCACAACAACATTTATAATTTCCTATTTCTGTAAATTTCAATGGATAATAAAAAGAATTTCCAAAAATCTGAAAATGGAAATTCTTTAGGATTCCATGCTTCGCAGTTGAACTCAGCAGGGAAAAAGGTGAAAACATATTCTCATTCAAAGATTTCAACTTTTGAACAATGCGCGCTTAAATACAAATTCAAATACATTGACAAAATAGAAATCATCGGAAAATCAATAGAATCTCTGCTCGGACTCGCAGTTCATCTTGCCCTCGAGCATCTTTACAATGAAATAAAATCTGGAAAAACTCCAAACATAGAAGAATTGATAAAATTCTACTCTGATGCTTGGCAGGAAAATTACCACAAAAACATATTGATTGTAAAAAAAGAATTCGATGAAACACATTATTTCAACAAAGGCGTGCAGTTCTTAATCAACTATTATACAAAAAATTATCCTTTCAAGGACAACACTCTTGAAACAGAAAAGAAAATCGAAATAATTCTAAAAGAAAATGAATCTGAAATAATAAACCTCGTCGGATACATTGACAGAATAGTCCATAATTTGGAAAAAGATGAAATAGAAATTCACGATTACAAAACTGCAAACTCCCTTCCTTTAAAAGAAAAAATAGAAAACGACAAGCAACTCGCGTTGTATTCTATCGCAATAAAAAAAGAATTCGGCGGCGACAAAAAAATTTGCTTGGTCTGGCACTATCTCGCGCACAACACAAAAATTTGCTCTTACAGAACCGACGAGCAATTGGAAAATCTAAAAAAAGAAATTCTTGAATTAATAAATCAAATAGAATCAGCAACAGAATTCCCTGCAAAAAAATCAGTGTTGTGCAACTGGTGTGAATATCGGGGAGTCTGTCCTGATTGGAGAATTTGATTGACATGAAATTAATTCAGACAATCCCTCACAGAATTTAAGATAATTCTGCAAAGCCCCTACTCTTTTTCCTGGGGGATACATTTCATCAAAAATCTGCGCATCATTAACATATTTTAGTTTTAAATGCCTTTGATAATCTTCCAAAACAAAATTTGGATTGGCAATAGCAAAATCTATTAATTTAAAAGTATCAATAATACAAAAATGCCCTTTTTCATCATACCATCCCATTTCTTCAGAACCAACTAATTTTTCCAAATCTGCTTTTGAGATATTTAATCCCATATTATTTGCAGGTTTCTGAAGTTTTTAAGAATTGTTATTTTTAGGAATAATAAAGATTTATTCGCAGCATATTGCTCGCTTCGCTCGTATTAATGTAGAAACCGAAGTAGTATGAAAAAAACAGGAAATTTTTTGTATTTTAAATTCAGGAAAAATTCAAAATGAGAAAATATTTTTATTTTAATAAACTAATATAAATAATAAAATAATCTGTAATTTTTTCTATTACTTAAATTTAAATTAATTTGAGCAAAAAATTGCGAACAATTTATCCCAAATTATTATTCTCTTCTTCAACAACCTTCACCAAATCTTTATTATTCATTAT
>CAYITA010000034.1:7196-8631 GCA_964366165.1 Candidatus Woesearchaeota archaeon | reverse complement strand
TTTTGGTTACAACTTTGCCTTTAGTTCAGGCCTCTCCTATTAAAAATTTGTGGTATAATGCCATGAGTTTTCTTGGGATAATTGAAATAACTCATGCAAATCATCTTAATTCTGACAGAATTGTTATTTCAGATATTTATGAAGAAGTTAAAGAATTAGATAGTGTTTGGAGTGAGGCAATTCCTTCTGGAGATTATGTAAGAATAACTTTTGAAAAAAAATTAAATTCTAAAAATGATATAACTATTTTCCCGCGAATTGTTTCAGGAACTCCAAAGATTGAGATTTATGAAAAAGATGAAACTGAAAAAATTGCAGAGTTTTCCCAAATAAATTCCAATCAATATAATAAAGTCTTCCTGACAAATCTTATAGAAGAACAAAACACTTTTGATTTAAAGGTTTCAGGCGGAAGTGTTGAATTTGAACATATAATTGACCCAACATGGAATGAACTCGTAGCAACTGTAGGAACTCATCCTGCTTACAATGGAACCTTAGATGACAATAATGCTAATCCTGTTATAACCTCTACGAGTGTAATGGCTACTGCAAATTATGCAAAAATAACTTCGAAAAATAATACTCCTTTTGTTGTGCCTGGAAATACCTCTACTCTTGACACCTTTGTTTTTGTAAATTTTACTCTACCATCAAATTACATTAATATAATCGCAACAACTTGGAGCAATACTTCAACTGGAACTATAAATTTAGCCCTATGGAATTTTAGTTCAAATAGTTGGAGACAAGTTGCTTCAAGAACAAGCACTGCAAATGTTAATTTAAATTACACAATAGACAATGCAACTCAAAAAGCAAATTTTGTTTCAAATAATCAGGTAAGAGTTATGGCTTATGATGTCAGCAACTCACTTTCAACCTTGTGGGTAGATTATATTGTAATAAATGTTTCAGTAGATACATCTTATCCTCAATTCAGCAATTACTGGGATGATAATGCAACTCTGACAGGAAGCGGAACAGCCAAATTCAATGTAACTTTATTAAATACAAACGGAACAGTTTTTCTGGATATAAATAATCAAAATATAAGTGCAACAAATGTAGAAGGAAGTGTTTACAATGCTTCTGCCTCTTTGACATCAGGAAACTATAGTTATCGCTGGCATTCTTGGGGCAATGACACTTTAAAACTATATAACAAAAGCATAGACAAAATTTATACGGTGAATTCATCTTCAAGCACCTGCACTTGTGCTGGATTAAATACCAACTGGGCAATAAATATGGCAGATTATTGCAATATAACATCTACTTGCAATTTAGGAACAGGAAACATAACCTTTATTGGAACAGGGACAACGATTTTTAATGCGACAATTAACACAAAAAATTTAGAATATCCAGCAGTAAATCAAATTTTAAACATCGGCTCTAATGCTATAATTACAATTGGATAAGATGAAAAAAA
>CAYITA010000034.1:5191-7096 GCA_964366165.1 Candidatus Woesearchaeota archaeon | reverse complement strand
TGCATTAATAATTTTTGCTTCTGCAATAACTGAAGAGCATTCTGCTCTTCAGCAAGAATTGAATAATTTAGAAAATGGATTAACTGACGCTGGTTATTCTCAAATGGGAAGTTTAAATATTTGGGGTTTGAAAAATGAAAATTGAAATAGATATAAGCGGGCAAATACAGCAGCAAAATCTTGATTCTGCTTTGGGATTTAAGAGGAGTGATGGTGTTGAAAAAAGCGTTTATCTAAAAAGCAAAATCAAAAAAGAAGTTATAAAAAAATACAAAGGACAAATTACAAATTTAATTGAGAAATTGCATTGTATTTTGATTTATTATTGCATAAATGATTTTTTAGAAAATGTTCACGAAATTATAATTTGCCGTGATATTAATTTTAGAAGAGTTAAAAATCTGCTTCCGTTGCTTTTCAAAGAAAAAAATTATCTGCAGGGAATTAAAATAAATCAAAGAAACAGCTGTGGAGAAAAATCTTTAGGGCATAAAATTTCAGTTAAAACTTTTAGAAATAAAAAACTCGCAAGTCTTGTAATTAAAAAGGAGATGATAGAAAATGTTATACTTAAATTTAAAAAAGAGTAAGAGCGGGCATCCGAGGATGCAAAACCCGATTATGCTATTTTTGATAGCTCCTCCAGGCAACCCTTACATATTATCTAGAAAATGGAGATATATAAATTTTTCCATTTGGAGGAAAAATGAAAAATAAAAAAGAGATGAAAAAAATAAGAAATTTTTTGCCTCCAAAAAACAGGAAATTTTTAAGATGAAAAAAATTTTTTTAACTATTTTTTTGGTTGCATTAATAATTTTTTTGCAAAATTTATCAGCAATAAATATCAGCTCTGAAAATTATTCTGTCAGCATAGCAGGAACAGGTTTGGCTGCAGGAAATATATCATCAGAAAATTATAGTTTAATTTTTTTATCAGAAGCCCAGGGAACAACTCGAAATGCCGACACACTAACTTACACTGCCAACATAGGTTTTTTTGAAAATACAACTTACTCAAGAACAGTTTCAATATCTTCATATTCAATATCTCCAACATCAGCTGTTGTCGGCTCAACAATAAGTTTATACATTTCAGCACTGAATTATCAATTTGTCTGGGCGAAAATAGTTTCTCCGAACTCGCAAAATCAAACAATAAATTTAGTGAATAATGAATTTGTAACTTATACTCCCCCTTCTGTTGTAGGAACATACACTGTAACTTTTTACGCAAATAGTTCAACAGGTTCAATCGCAAGTGCTGTTGATTATTTTACATTAACTGCGCAAACAACAACTCCGTCGGGCGGAGGTTCTTCTGGTGGCGGAGGCACAACAACAATCATAGAAAAATGCACATATCTCTGGGACTGCACTCCTTGGGGCTTATGTGCAGATGCAAAGCAAAAAAGAGAATGCAAAAACACAGGAACTTGCAATGGAACAGAAAGCAAACCAATAGAAGAAATGCAATGTTCAATGGCATTATTTGACATCTCCTTAAAATTAAAAAATATAGAACTTACTGAAAATAGAAATTTAAGATTTAATATAAACTTAATAGAAAAAATAGGCACAGAAAAAATTGATGTCTATATAAAATATACAATTATTGATAAAAATAATGAAGAGATATTCAGCCAGATAGAAACAAAAGCAGTGCAGGGGAATTTATCTTATGAAAAAGAGACAGAAGAGATTAAATTAGCAGATGGGAAATACACTTTAAGAGCAGATATTTTCTATGGATACCAGCAAAAAGCTTCTGCTGAGCAAAAATTTAAAATAATTGATGGGAAAATAGAAATAGAAAAATCTGTATCAAATATTCAGAAGATAATAAGACTTCTAAATAATTATAAGATTATTATTATTATTATTATTATTATTATTATTCCAATT
>CAYITA010000034.1:2632-5181 GCA_964366165.1 Candidatus Woesearchaeota archaeon | reverse complement strand
GGCATACGATATTGTTTCACGTGACTGGAGTTCAGTAGTGTGATCTTCATATCTTATTATTCTAATTGGCTTACGTTCACTATTTATATTTAGAAAAAGTGACCATCAAAGAAGATTTAGAGAAAAAGTAAAAACCAAGAGAAAATATTTTATTTATAGTTTAATCTCTTTGTTAATTTTTGCATTTTTAGTAATAATCTTCAAAACAAATATAACTGGAAAAGTCATAGATAGTATATCATATTACAAAGACAGAATAATTTCAACATTATTAATAATCTCTGTTCTTGCTTTATTAATTATATTCAGAAAAAAGATTATTTTAATCTGCAGGAAAATCATTGAATTTTTATCTGAAATCATTAATAAAAATAAAAAATATCCAAGCGACAGCATTAGAGGATTAGTAAATAAAGAAGTTTGTGGTTCAGACGGAAACAAAATCGGAAGAGTTGAAGAAGTCTATCTCGACGGCAAAAAACCAGAAATTTACGGATTACTGATTAAAGTAAATAAAAAAATAGCCAAAAAAATAAAAAGAAAAGGGATTTTAGTAAAATATAACTTTGTAAATTCTGTTAAAGACATAGTCATAATTGATGAAAAAATATTTGGATGTATAAATGAAAATTTGTGATGTGTTGAAAAGTTACAAATATTTTAAAAATTTTTCAAACTAAAAACAAATTGCTTGCTTCGCAAGGATTTATATTATTCAGGTAATAAGAAAAACACAATTATTATTTAATTATAGCGAAGGACGCTGATTTTTTACCTTTTGCGCCTTTGCTATCAAGGGAAAGACATACAGTCTTGTCAAAAATTAATGTCTTTCACTATAGATTATCCTCAAAAATCTATATACTTCTAAATATATTGAGCAACCTTGTTGCGAACAATTTCGTGGTAGAAACAATTTATATTAATAACTCGTGCCGAGAGTTTGCGCGAATTTCAGCGTCGGCATAATTTGAGCGCGGGCTCGAGTTAAAATCGCGAGGAGAACAATTTTCTTATCTAAAACATCCTTAACAAAGAAATCAGCAATCATTAATTATAAAAATACAGATTTCTATTTAATTAAATGGGTTTTAATATAATAACCGGCAGAGATTCTGCAGATAAAAAATCCTTCGGAGAAAAAGGAATTATCTTTATCGGAAAAGGTTATGTAAAAATGGGGCAATACACATCTTTAAGCAATAATATTTTCATGGATGTTGCCAGAAGCCACGTCATCCTCGTCGCTGGAAAAAGAGGTTCTGGAAAATCCTACACTCTTGGAGTAATTGCAGAAGAACTCTCGAGTCTTCCAAAAGAAATAAGCCAAAATCTTTGTTCTATAATATTTGACACAATGGGAATTTACTGGACAATGAAATTCAGAAATGAAAAAGATAAAGAACTTCTGCAGGAGTGGAATTTAAAATCAAAAGAGCTTCCAATAAGAATTTTAGTTCCATTCGGATATTATGAAAATTACACTGAAAAGGGAATTCCCGCTGACAAAAAATTCGCGCTCGATGTCACAGAATTAAATTCAGAGGACTGGATATTAACTTTTAATTTAAATCTCATTGAACCTGTCTCAATATTAATAGAAAGAACGCTCTCAAAATTAAAAGAAAACAGCGACGATTATTCTATAAAAGATATAATTTCTGAAATTGAAAAAGACAATAAAACAGAAAGAGATACAAAAAATGCGGCAATTGGTTTGTTCGAAGCAGCAGACACTTGGGGAGTTTTCTCTGACAAAAAAGAAAATGCAACGCAGGTGAAGGATTTAGCAGTTGCAGGAACAACAACTGTTTTGGACTTGTCAGTTTACAACGCTGTCGGAGCATTTAATGTCCGCGCGCTGGTAATAAGCTTAATCTCAAGAAAAATATTCAATCACCGAATGGACTCAAGAAGAAAAGAAGAAATAGATTCTGTAAACAGGGGGCTTGATTTTTTGTCGTCGGTGGAAAAAAAAGAAAATCCCTTGATTTGGATTTTTATCGACGAGGCTCACGAATTTCTCCCGCTTCAGGGAAAAACAATTGCAACAGATGCTTTAATCCAGTTGTTAAGAGAAGGAAGACAGCCAGGGATTTCTCTGGTTTTAGCGACGCAGCAGCCAGGGCAAATACATCGGGACGTGATGACTCAGTCAGATTTAATTATTGCTCATCGTGTAACTAGCCAACCTGATTTAGAAGCCCTAAATTATATAATGCAGTCTTATCTTATAGAATCTATAAAAAAATACATGGATGATTTGCCGAATTTAAAAGGCTCTGCGATAATTCTCGACGACAATTCAGAAAGAATTTATCCTATGCGTATCCGCCCAAGATTTACCTGGCATGGCGGCGAGACGCCGACTGCAATTAAAATTGAAAAAAGATTGTAATTTCGTGCCAGGTTCCTGGCATGGGGGTCGAGCGATTTCGTGGTAGAGAGTAAATTAAATATTAATAACTTGTGCGAAGTCGCGAGATGAGAGAGTCCGACTGCAATTAAAATTGAAAAAAGATTGTAATTTCGTGCCAGGTTCCTGGCAT
>CAYITA010000034.1:0-2532 GCA_964366165.1 Candidatus Woesearchaeota archaeon | reverse complement strand
CCGACTGCAATTAAAATTGAAAAAAGATTGTAATTTCGTGCCAGGTTCCTGGCATGGGGGTCGAGCGATTTCGTGGTAGAGAGTAAATTAAATATTAATAACTTGTGCGAAGTCGCGAGATGAGAGACGCCGACTGCAATAAAAATTGAAAAAAGATTGTAGAATTCAATTGAATATTTGCACTCGCAAGCTCGTGAATTAATTTTTAACTAGTAATGAAAGAAAATTTTTTTATTATCTTATTATCGACGATGTTTTCACATTACTTAGTCTTATCAATTGCAACGAAGTTGCAGTAACTTTGTTGATAAAATTTTAACTCTTCACTCGACGACAAAATCCACTCTCAACCTAATTTTAAACGGAGCAATTGCACCAGCAATTTTAATTTTTAAAATATTTATCCTCTTGCCAAATTTCTTTGCTTCTTCTTTAATCCCCTCAATCAATTTTTTTTGCGATACTGAATCGCATTTGCAAAATCCATAATAATAAATTCTTGTTCCTTTTCTGCTCAAAGCAAATGCCTGCTTAAGAAAAGTTTCTTTCAAGTTCGGGCGGGGCATGACAATCGCATCAAATTTTATATTTTTCTTTTTCAAATTTTCAGCAACTTTTTTTATATCTCCGTCGAGCATTTCAATTTTGGATTTTAAATTATTCAATTCAATATTTAATTTTCCGTATTTGTTTGCTTTCCGGTTAATTTCATTTGAAAAAACTTTTTCTGCCTTGGAATTTTTTGCGATTATAACTGAAAAAGGAGCAACCCCAGCAAACATCACAAGAACTTTTTCTCCTGGCTTTATTTTTGACGCGATTTCTTTTCTTTCGTTGCTCAGCCTCGGAGAAAAATATGTTGTGTCAACATTAAATCTAAACACACAGCCATTTTCCTTGTAAAGAACTTCTTTGGTTTTTTCTCCTGCGATATATTTCGTATGAATTTTTCTTAGTCTTCCCTTAACTTTTCCTATTTTTTCCAGAACAGTTTTGATTGCCTTGTTTTCATTTAAAATTTTTTGCGCAAATTTCTTTTTATCTCTCAATTTAGCACCATCGCTGAATTTGACAATCGCTATATTTCCCAAAACATCAAATGCCCGCTGTTTCATTAGAAAAAAAGAAAAGCTGAGTATAAAAAATGATTGATTGAGGTAAAATGCTCGCAACAAGTTGCTCGTATTGATAAAATTAATAATCAAGATTTTAATTTATCAACATTATTATAAATTATTTTATTAAATTATCCTCGAAAATTCGCGTACCAATAATTATCAATCACTTCGAAGAAGTGCTAAATTTTCAAACCCAATCCCCCAATCCTTTCTGCTTTTCTTAAATTTCTTTTTTCCCGAAATTTGAGAGTTAAAAAATTTCCTATTTTTTAAACCTTCAAAATTTTATTATTGTCTGTGCGTAGGCACAGCCCAAATTTTGAAGTTCTCAAAAAAATCAAAACCATCTTTCAAGATTTTTTTGTGACTTTTTCTCTTGATTTTCTCTCAACCTCTCTAATTGTTTCTCAACTCTTTCATAAGAAAAATCATGCCTATCAACAAGAATTTCTTTTATTTTATCCTCGTTAATTTTATTAAATTCAAGAGTTGAATTAATAACATCAGGTTTATGAAAAAGTTCAAAAATTTCTTTCCAATTAAAACTATCTTCTTCAGGAAGAGACATTATTTTTTCTTCAACTTCTTTGAAAATCAAAACTGGCTGTTTGAATCTGCTGACTAATTGCAGTGCTTTTTTCTGCCCGATTCCAGGAACTCCCTTTGGATTATAATCTGTTCCAACTAAAATCCCAAGACAGATTAATTGGTCAAGATTTATTTCCAGCGAATTCAAAACTTTTTCAAGTTCAATTATTTCTGGATTTATCTCTATCCATCCGGAAAAAATTTTTCTTTTTCTTGCGAGAGTCAAATTCTGAATTAATCTCGGAGCACCAAAAAGCAGAGAATCATAATCCTGGCTCGCAGAAGCATAAATTTCTTTTTTTGTTCTTGCTAAATGCGCAGCTTCTGCTTCTCCCTCGCCAGGAGCCTGCACAACTGCAATCCCCATTGCCTCTAAAAGTTCTTTGCTTTCTTTAATCATCTCATCATCTAACCTAACTAATTGAGAAGAATATCTTTTCATTCCTTCAAAATCCTCTTCTGCTTTTGCAACATCATATTTTTCCTCGGCAATTTCCCGAATATTTTTTCTTTTCATGTAGGTTTTGTATTTCAATTCCGGCGGCTTCCCGTCAAAAACATAAATTAATTTTATTCCCTCTAAAATTAAATGGATGTTTCTATAAAAAATTCCAGACAAATGACTGGTAATTCTTTTTTTATTATCCATCAGCAAAGTTCCATCTGGCTGACGAATAGTTGAAAGAAACTGGTAAAGAGTATTAAATCCGTCAACAACAACCATTTTTCCTTTTAAATCTGAAAGCGCAATTTCTCTTCTCGGAATAATATCCCGAATGTTTAATCCCATTGAAATATAAGAAATAGCAAATATAAATAATTATCT
>CAYITA010000033.1:0-9390 GCA_964366165.1 Candidatus Woesearchaeota archaeon | reverse complement strand
GATAATTTCATTTTATGCACAGAAGAGGAAGAGCCAAATTGTGAAGACAGAGTAGTTGAATTAGAAGCACAGATAAGTGAGTTAAATGATAGGGGAACTTTTTTAGAAAATTTAGTTGAAAAACTAAAAGGATATTTATGGTTCTTAAAACATTCAGCAAAAAAAGATATTTTATGTGACATCCTCGAAGAAAATAATCAAACTGAAATTATTGATTTTGGAATGTATTGTTGGATTAAAGAATTAAAAGGAAAACCTCTTTGTCGTTGTGAAAAAGTTTAAATTTAATTTACAATTCTCAAAGAATATAGTAGAGAATCGTCGGCACCAGCAAACAACCCATTAGATTTGTTCTTCTAACTCCAGACAAAATTCCATAAATGCCCATAGATGCCGAAGCTGTTAAAACCATAAGTCCGAAAATTCCAGAGAAAATAAAAGTTATTATAATCAATAATATTAAAATAAAAATTGAAATTTTTGAATAATTAAAATGATTTATTATTTTTAGAAAAATTTTTCCTAATTTTAATGAAAGAAAATAAGAAGCAATTCCAGAGATTAAAGCAGTGATTAAAATTAAAATAAAAATTTTAGATGAAGGAATTCCTATGAGCTGTTCTATTGCTGCTGCAGAACCTGTTCGGGTTTTGCTTATTGTTGATAATGCGAGAAAAGAATATCCCATTGCCAGACTATTGACTGCTCCCTGCAAAAATAAAAATCCTTTTTTATCTTGTCTGGCAATAGAATTTCCAATTAATGCTATTTGTCCTGAGCCCAATGCAGGAAGGAAAATAGCCAGTGGCGAAAAAATAAATGCCGCAAAGGAATTTTTTAAAAAATTTCCTTTATAAATTAATTTTTCATTTGGTTTCTGTTCCGGAATTTTTGTTTTTGATTTTATGCTGATTAAAATTGTCGAAGCTCCGAAAAGTCCTGTCAGCAACGGCAAAAGTGGTTCTTTTAGTGTTTGGAAATTCAAAACACTCCAGCCGAGAATTCCTGAAAGCATAAAAACAAAAAATGCCAGAAATTTTTTTTCTTCGCCGAAAATTAAAGATATTGAGACAAGAATTAAAATCCAAGGAATAAAAAATTTTATTTTATTGTAAAGAGAAGAAATTATCAGAAATAATGGAAAAGAAGATAAAATTAAAATTATTATTCCGGTTAATGCCCCCAATGAAGCGAGTTTTATTGCTTGAAAACCTTTTCCTTCAAGAAGAAGTTCATGTCCCGGCAAAACAGTCAGAGCTGTGTCGTCGTTTGGACAGCCGAGAAAAATACTTGGAATAAAATCCACAAAAGTGTGTGTTATTGCCATTGCTGTTATGAAAATAACAAGATAAATTGGATTGGTTAAAGAGAAAAAAATTACTGAAGTTGTTAGAGAAACAACCAAAGCACCGACGAGATTTATATGAATTCCGGGAGTTAAGCCTGTGATTGTTCCTGCGAAAATTCCGAGAAAAAGAAATAAAAAAATTTGAAGCAACATAAAAGAAAGAATAAAAAAGAGTTTAAAAATTTTTGAAAGAAATATATAATCTAAAAATATGGATAAAAAAATTGCTCGCTAACACTCGATTGATAAAAATTAATAATGCAAAAACGTCGACTAATTATATAAAATTGTTTCTTCTACTACTTAAATAAATATCAATCCACGAAGTGCAAAATGCAATGTTATGAACTTGACTTAACATCAACGCACAATTTATAAATAAGAATTTGTTAATAAGAATATGAAAAAAATAAGAAATTTTTTGCCTCATTCAAATATGGGAATTAAAAATTCCCATTCTTACAAAACAGGAAATTTTGAAAGTCAGGAAAATTTGAAGATGAAAAAAATGATATTATTAACCAGTCTGATTCTTATATTAGTTATTGGAACAGCAAATTTTGTCCTTGCTGTATCTGAAGAAGACAAATTATGCTCTAAAGATACTGATTGCAAGTCCACACCCTGCGGATGTGTTAACAAAAATCAGGAAAATTCCTGTGAAAGAGCAATTCTTGGGTCTTCGTATGTTATTTCTTGTAAATGCGAGAATAATAAATGTGAATCTGCAAAGTCTATGAACCTCTCCAACGGCAGAAATGCAGAAATAAAAATTATGCCTGAAACAGCGTCGGAAAAGGCAATAGAAAGACTTGGAGAATTAGGATTTAATATAACCTTGAAAGAAGTTGGAAAAGGTGAAAATGCAAAAGTGGTTTATGAATTTTCTGGAGAGAAACAAGGAAAAATGCTGGGATTATTTAAAGTGAAAGGAAAAGTTTCAGCAGAAGTTGATGCGGAAACTGGCGAAGTGATTAAGATTAAGAAACCTTGGTGGGCGTTTATGGCATCTGGGATTTAATTATTTTTATTAAGGAAATTTTGTAAAAGATATTCATATCATAAATATAATTTCCTGCTCATTTTATTCGCAGATTGATAAAAATTAAGTAATGCAAAAACGACGTCGAAGTTTATGATAATTGTAGGTTCTTCTATTACTATTTTTATATCAATTCACGCCAGTGCAAAATACAAAATTAGAACTTGATTTAATATACAAGATACATTTAAATATTCCGCGAAAATTATTCAGTTATGGAAGAGGAGAAAGAGCCGTTAATAAAAAGAGGAATTGGAATTTATCTTTATTATCTCGCTGTTCCAGTGTTTTTAATTCTTATTTTAGTGAATTATTTTTCATCTTATTTGGTTATTCCTTCTTTTGATTTTGAGCATCTTGATTTAATGATTTCAACTGTGACTTTTTTATTTGGTTTTTTTATTTCAATTTCTTTTTCAATGATTCTTAGCAGAGTGTCTTTGCTGAAATCTTCTTTAGCTGTTGAAACTGGAAGGCTTGTGAGTTTGTTTGAATTGTCCAAATATTTGGGAAAAAAATTTAGTGAAAAAATCAGAGAGCATATTGACAATTACACTGTGAACACTTTGAAAGATTATTACTATTATGAAATTGGAAGAGATTCTGTTTATGGGATTTACGAGGATTGCGAGTTAATGGAAATAAAAACAGAGTTCCAAAAACAATGTGCGCAATCTTTTTTTTATATTATCGGCGAATTTGAGCCGACGAGGGAACAACTGGAATATCTGACTAAAGGCGGATTATTATGGACATTTAAAATAATAAATTATCTGCTTGGAGGAATTTTAATTTTCCTGCTTTTCTTAAACAGAGGAAATGGATTCACAGATTTATTATTTATAATTTTATCTTCAACAGTTATTTTTATTCTGCTGATTATTCAGGATTATGAATCTTTGAGAATCGGCGATTACACTTCTAACATCAGCAACTCAGAGCAGTTGTTTGATTTAATTGGAAAAACAAGATATTATCCAAAATATATTTTAGGAAGAGTTAAACTGGAAAAAGGAAAAGTTTATCGAGTGGGATTTTTTGACAAGGCAATCGGAAAAGAAAGAGTTGTTAATATGAGATACTGATGAGATTGAAAATGTAGTCTAATTTTAGTTTTTTTGATTAAGAAATAATTATAAAAAAATTGTTCGCTTCGCTCATTGTGAATATTATTGAAATAGTGGAAGAAATTACTCGTGATTATACGCATATAAATTATTAATCTATTGCCGACGAGGATTATGCTACCAATTAATAGAAAATCTGCGACGAAAGGAGCAGGAATATTCTATAATTAATTTGTAATCTTAAGATATGTCTGAGATGAGATTTAACCACATCAATAATTTTAAATAGATATTCTTTTTGATAATATATAATGGATTTAAGAACAAAAAAACTTGCGCAGTTGGCTGTAGGATACAGTGTCGCTGTTAAGCCTGCAGAGAGTGTTATTATTTCTGGAGGTGTGGAATCAATTCCTTTTTTAGTTGAATTATACAAGGAAATTATTTTGCAGAAAGCACATCCTATTGTTCGAGTGAAATTGCCAGATGTTTCTGATTTTTATTACAAATACGCGACAAAAGAACAAATCGCAAAATTTCCAAAATACTGGATGGATACTGTGAAAACAGCACAGGCGTATATTGGAGTTAATACAACATTGAATACAAGAGAATTGACAAACTGCGATTCAAAAAAAATTATCGCTAGAGATAAAGTTGTTCATCCTATTTCAAATTATATTGTTAATACGAGGGAAAAAATAAGAAGAGTTACAATTGCTTATCCGTGTTTGGCTTTAGCTCAGGATGCTGAAATGTCTTTTAATGAATATGAAAATTTTGTTTATGACGCCTGCTTGGGAATTAATTGGAAAAAATTCGGGAAATATTTAGATAAAATTGCAAAAATTTTTGAAAAAGGAAAAGAAGTTTATTTAATTGGAGAAGGAGTTGATTTGAAAATTTCAATAAAAGGAAAAAATGCAGTTGCTGATAAAGGCGAGAAAAATATGCCTGGTGGAGAAATTTATATGGCGCCTGTTCGAGAAAGTTTGAATGGCTGGATTAAATTTGATTATCCTGCAATTGAATCTGGAAAAGAAGTTACAGATATTTTTTTAAAATTTGAAAATGGAAAAGTTGTTGAAAGTTCTGCTTCTAAAAATGAAGATTTTTTAAAAGAAATGCTGGCGACTGACAAAAACTCAAGTTACGTCGGAGAATTGGGAATTGGTTGCAATCCTAAAATAAATAAATTCACAAAAGAACTTTTATTCGACGAGAAAATCGGCGGAACAATTCATCTGGCATTGGGAATGGCTTACAAAGACAATGGCGGTGGAAATGATTTTGCGATTCATTGGGATATTGTCAAGGATATGAAAAAAGCAAAAATTATTTTAGACGGAAAAATTGTTCAGGAAAATGGGAAGTGGAAAATTTGAATTAATTTATAAAATTGCTCACTTCGTTCGTATTAATATAATATAGTAGTTTAAATTCTCGATAGAAATGTATTACTAACTTTTATTGTTTATAATTTAAATCGCTTTATCTTAATACTTCTTAAAAATATTCGAGCAACTTGTTGCGAGCAATTTCCCAACAGATAAATTTAATAATTAATTTTCTTTACTTTTTCTATGAAAGAATTGAGTATTGAAGAGAAAATGGAATTGATAAAGAGAAATTTGGAGGAAGTTATGACTAATGAGGATTTGAAAAATTTAATTGAGAGCAAAATTCCTTTAAAACACTATATTGGTTTTGAGATTTCTGGAATGATTCATCTTGGAACTGGTTTGATGTGCATGTCGAAAGTAAAAGATTTTATGGATGCGGGGATTAATTGCAGTGTTTTTTTAGCAGATTGGCATTCGTGGATTAATGATAAATTAGGAGGCAATCCCGAAATAATAAAAAAAATTGCTGTAGGCTATTTTAAAGAAGGTATGAAAGCAAGTTTAAAATGTGTTGGAGGAAACCCTGAAAAATTAAAATTTGTTTTGGGTAGTGATTTGTATCATAATAATGATTTATATTGGGTAACTGTTATTGATGTGAGCAAGCATACTTCTTTATCTAGAATGCAGAGAAGTATAACTATTATGGGTAGAAAAGAAGGAGGAGATGTGGATTTTGCTAAGTTAATTTATCCCCCAATGCAGGTTGCAGATATTTTTATTCAAGGAGTTAATCTGCCTCATGCAGGATTGGATCAAAGAAAAGCCCATGTAATCGCAAGAGATGTTGCTATGAAATTGTCTTTTTCTCCTCTGCTTTCTTCAAAAGGAGAACAAATTAAACCTGTTGCACTTCATCATCATCTTATTTTGGGATTAGGAAAACCCCTTGTTTGGCCTGTTCCAAAAGAGCAACTACAAGAACTTTGGGGCAGTTTGAAAATGAGTAAATCAAAACCAGATACTTGTATTTTTATACATGATTCTCCTGAAGAAATTAAAAGAAAAATCACTAAAGCCTTTTGTCCTGAAAAAGAAATTGAATTTAATCCTCTAATTGATTGGGCAGAAAGGTTAGTTATCCCCATTAAAGGAAAAATAGAAATTAAACGAGATAAAAAATTTGGAGGAGATAAGAAATATCTTTCTATTGAATCTTTGAAAAAAGATTTTCTACAAGGAGAACTACACCCTACTGATTTGAAAAATGCTGTGGCAGAAGCACTAATACAAATATTAAAATCTGCAAGAGAGCATTTTTCTAAAGGAAAGCCAAAACAAATGTTAGAAGAGCTTGAAAAATTAATTATTACAAGATAATTTAGCAAATAGAAATGTTTAAATATGTTAAATAATCCCCTTTCTTATGGAAAATTACGATAAATCAATTCCAGTACAAGTAGAATTTTTAGATAGTGATTCGGATTCAGAAATTTTTGTGATTAACGAATCTATTTGTCTTTATGATTAAAATTTTTATTTTTTAGAATGGATTTTAATTTTCCTAGAGTAGATTATCTTTTAATTGATTTGATTGCTTCTTGTAATTTAAATTGTATTCATTGTAGAGCTAGTGATTTTGATAAAAAATCTTTTCTTGATTTCAAATTAATTAAAAAAATTCTTAATGAAGCTAAAAAATTAGGCGTTAAAACAATTACTTTTTCTGGAGGAGAGCCTTTTCTCAGAAAGGATATTTTCGATTTAATTTCTTTGGCTAAAGGTTTAGGATTTATCGTTAGAGTTCAATCTAATTCTTTATTATTAAATGATGAAAAAGTTAAAAAACTTAAGGAATTGGGGTTAGATTATATTGGGACAGGTTTAGATGGTTTAGAAGAAAATCATGATAAAATGAGATCCTGTAAAGGAGCTTTTAGAAAGGTTTTAGAAAATCTTAATCTTTTTTTAAAATATGGATTAAAAACACATATAGAATTTACTGCTACTAATTTTAATTTTTTGGATTTTGAAGAAGTTATGAAAATTTGTGAAGAAAAAGGGGTTTATGATGTAATGACTCGTATCGTTCTTCCTGCAGGAAAAGGAAAGGTTTTTGATTTCTCGTTGAATAAAGAACAATATAGAAATTTTCTTAAAAAAGTTATTGAAGTTAAAAATGGAAAAATAAACATAAAAACTTATTGTCAGGATCCAATTTCTATTTATTTGGATAAAGAACACAAAAAATTTTTATTGAAGAAATATAAAAATAAAAAAATTATTGGTGGATGTTCTGCAGGGATTAATATGTTATATATTTCTCCCAGTGGATTAGTCAAACCATGTTCTTTTTTAGAAGTTTTTTTTGGAAATATTAAAGACAAATCTTTAAATGAAATTTTTTCTTCAAAAGAGAGGGAGTTATTTTTAAGTAAACAATTATTTAGAAATTTTAACAAAAAATGTAAATCTTGCAAACTTAAATTTTTATGTGGTGGATGTAGAGCAAGAGCATTTAATTTTAATAAAGATGTTTGGAGTGAAGATCCATTTTGTTTTAAAAAAAAGACAGGAAAGAAAAATTTGTTATTGAAAGAGATAAAAAATACGGCAGAAATTTAGGATATTCTTCTTACGAAAAAGTTGAAGAAGATTTTATCAATCAAAAAATTCATCCGTTGGATTTGAAAAATGCAGTCGCTAAAGAGATATTTGAAATATTAAAGGACATACAAAAAGACAGAAAAAAACTTGAGAAGTTGGCGGGGGAAGCGTATGGGTGAGAGAATATAATTTATGAGAAATAGATTTGCTCGCAAGCTCGTTTGATATTATTGAAGTAATGGAAGAAAAATAATTTTATCATAATAACGATGAGATTTTGAATACTTCATTTTTATTAATAATCTGTGCGAAGCACAGCAAATTTCAGAATAAAATTAAGCAACAGAAAGAAGTGCTTTTATAATTATGTAGCCGATTATAATCGCAATTATTATTTTTAACCATTCCCAAACATCGTCGGATTTTATTTGACCTTTTTTTTTCATTTTATTTTTAATTTATCTTTAATAAATTTAATATCGCTTTTGATATTTATTAAATCTTCTATCTTTATTATTCTCTTTTCTATTTCTGTTATATCTTTATTTATTTTATCAGATATTTTAAAATATCTTGAATAGTAAATGATAATAAGAAGAATTATAAATGATATTAAAAGCGAAATTCTATATGATATATCTATCGAAGGAATCCAACTAATTATTAATGAGGCAAGGGCTAAGAGAATATATATCTTGTTTAGTATATCTTTTTCTTCCATACTTTTTTATTCTTTCTTTTCTTTAAATTAATTATTATTCTTAGAAATATATTTTTATTAATATCATCTCGTCTTAAACTCCACAACATCCAAATCTTTCAGTTCGTGATTCAAGCCGACAATCTGCCCTGGAAATTTTGAACTTGGGCCCCAGATTTTTGTCTGCCTTATATTTTTTGAAAAACCCTTGAGAATTTTTTCAGCTACATTTTTTAGTGTTGCTCTTGGATTTAAAATAATAGGTCGAGGGGATTTTTCTTTTCCGGGCTCTTTGGTAAAAACTCTTATTTTTTCAAATGTTTGAAAAACTTTTTCTTTTAATTCTTCTATATTTTCACTTGTTTTTGCGGAGATTAAAATAAAATCATATCTTTTCGATTTAAGGTTTGCCTCTAATCTTCTTTTTTCATTTTCATTTAACAAATCTATTTTATTGAAGGCAATTATTTTTTTACCCGGATAATTTTTTGTTAATTCTAATAATTCTTTGATGTCTTCTAGTTTGTCGACGAGAATTAAAATTGTGTCTGTGGTATGTGAGATTCCTTTGTCATAATATTCAGAATCAATTGCCGGATTTTCTATTAATTGAATTTGAGTTCCAGCATAAGGCATCATTCCGATTATTGGAAATTTTGTTGCAAATTCTATTGGAGAAATTTCTGGAGAAGCATTTGTCAGTAATCTTAACAGCGAAGATTTTCCGGAATTTGTTTTTCCTATAATTACTACTTGCATATCTTCTTTTTTTATTCCTTCTTTTCCACCTCTGGTTTTTTTAATTTCTTTTTCTTTTGTATATTTTAATTTTGCCAAACGCTTTTTTAATTGCGCGCGGAGATTTTCTGCTCCTTTGTGACTTGGGCAGAGAGAAATCATTTTTTTAAGTGCCCGAATTTTTTGTTCTTTAGTTTCTGCTCCGTTGTATTCTCCTTCTGCGGCTAAAAAATCTGGGTGTGCATTGATTGGCATTAAAAAGAACCCCCTGGTTCTTTTTGAATCTCCTCAAAGCATTGAAGGGTGGTATCTTTTAATTGCCTCCGACGGATATCGCATAACAACCCTAGATTCTCTAGCGAACTTTCCTCGAAGCACTGAAGGGCGGTATCTTTTAATTGCCTTCGACAGATACCACATAAAGAACCCGCAATTTTATTTTCATTTTCTTCAAAGCACGGAAAAGAGATATATTTTGTTTTTATCATGTATATTTAAATTACGTCAAGTTTAAAAAAGTTATAATTTTTGATATTTTATGATTT
>CAYITA010000032.1:0-9502 GCA_964366165.1 Candidatus Woesearchaeota archaeon | reverse complement strand
CTTTAATATTAATATACCTAGTTAATAACAATAATATATAAATCTTTTGAAAAAAGAAAGATTAGTATAATATATTCTGTAAATTCTTGCTTTGCAAATATTTGTGGTTTCGCATCAGGCTTGCGCTAAGATATTTCGTTAAGAAACTAATTAACAAGTATCATAAAATTTTTATCGACTTACTTAAATCTTCAAATCGTAAGATTTGAACGAGTTAAAAAACGCTCATACATTTTTTAAATTTCCGATGAGAAATCTGCCATAAGGAGATTTCATAATTCAATATAAATAGAACAAACTATTTCCCTGTTTTAGATTATACAAAAAATTTTTTAAAATCCAGGAGGTATTACACATCCTCTGACAGCAAATCTGAATTTTTCTTTTGTTTCCCTGTCTGCGACGCTGTAAATTGTGGTAGATTCGCCAGTTCTAAATTTATCTATATTATAATCTGGATAAAACAGCATATAACCCAATTGCTCAAAATTGCAGAATCTTGCCTCCTGACTTACTATTTCCTGAACAACAATTGAGATATCATAAAACCTCGACGCCACAGCAAATTTAAAATTATCTCTTGTTGATGTTTCTCCGGATTTTGAAAAAGTCACATCCATATCCATTGTCACCAAAACCTTTTTAGGAATTAATTCTATGCTGAAATCTCTGTAATTCATATCAACTTCATAGCCGCTGTTTTCCAAACTTTTTTTCAAATTCCGCACACAATTCTCAACATCTTTTTTTATGTATGTTTTAATTTCTTCTTTTAAGTGCTGAATCAACATCGGCTCCTGATTTATGCAGGATAAATAATAATTTTGATTGTAGCACAAATAAGAAATATTTTTTGCTTCTTTGTCCTCATCAAATTTAAATCTTATATTAAGATTATTGTTAATATATCCTCCCTGCGATGAAATAATTTCTATTGCTTCTTTGATTTTCGGCTCAATACAACTTTCCATATATGAAACAGGATTTTCTTCTGATTTTCCTCCCCCAGGAATAGGAATTACTCCCTTTCTAAACAAAAAAAATAATAAAATTCCAACGACAATCACAATTCCGACAATTATGAAAATTGTAATTTGTCCTTTCTTCTCCCCTTTTTTCAACATTCTATTCAAACGCAAATCTTATTTATAAATTTGTTGGAATTTTTTTAAGAATTATTAAAATAAAAATTTATCTAAAAACACAAAATTTAAATATGGTATAAACATTGTATAAACATGGAATTAAATCGTTCAATTTCTCGTTGGGGAAACAGTGCAGGAATTCTTCTTCCAAAAGAGTGGGCAGGAAAAGAAGCAAGAGTCATTTTAATAGACAGGACTTTGCAAATCCGAGAAGAAGTATTGAATATCCTTGGGAATTATTTGGAGAAAATATCTGGGATATATCTTGTTGGAAGTTATGCAAGAAGAGAACAAACAGATGATTCGGACATTGATGTTATTGCAATTTCAACAGGATTAAAAAAAGAGATAGTTTCCGGAAAATATCACATTTCTCTAATTCCTTTGGAAACAATAAAAAAAACTATTGAAAAAAATCCTCTTTCTATTTTACCAAGATTGAATGAAGCCGAGACTATACTAAACAAATCTCTCCTCGAAGAAATTAAATATCCTAAACTAAATAAAAAATCTTTTAATGCATTTATCGACGAGAGTAAAAGTATAATTAAAATAAATGAGAAACTTCTCGAGATGAATAAGTATGAGGAAAAATTAGAATCATCAGAAATAATTTACTCTTTAATGTTGAGATTAAGAGGAATTTTTCTTATCAAAAATCTCTTAAAGAAAGAGAAATATTCAAATAAAGAATTCTTGAAATATCTTTCTGATAATTTGAATGAGAATCCGCAGGAAGTATGGCAGATTTACAAATTAATTAAAAACAATAAAAAACCAAAAATAAAAATATCTCTTATTTCCGCAAAAAAATTATTGAATCTTTTGAAAGAAGAAATAAAAAAATGGTAAAGAGAAGCAAGAGATTAGAAAAAGGAATAGAAAGTTTAAACAAACAAATTGAAATTCACGAGGAGAAACGAAGATTGGCAAAAGAAAATGGTAATTTGGATTTGGAAGGATATTACGACAAAGAAATTAAATCTCTGAAAGATGTTAAGGCAAGAAAAGAAAAACAATTGCAGAAAAATTAAATTTGTGGGAATTTTTTTGAGAATATATATTAAGAAAAATTTGCTCGCGACTTTGTCGTTCGATTGATAAAAAAATTAGTAATGTAAAAACATCGTCGATAAATAATTGATAATTTGTTGTTTCTCCTACTACTTAATTATATTATCACGAACGAAGTGAGCAATTTCTCCGTCGGCAATTTGAAATAATAATTAAAAATATTTTCTCGCACTACTTCTATTTCCATATTAATCGTGAGCGAAGCGAATACATTTTAAGAAAAATTTATTTTTTAAAATAGAATAATATTAAGTTCGAATTATCATTTTACTTGCTTCCTCGTCTGTTCTCGCCATTATTTCAGATAAAACATTCCATTGTTCTTCATTATTTTTTCCTTCGAGAGATTTTATTTCTTCAAGAGTTGCCCCTGTAATCATACATAAACCTTCAATTCTTTCTCGCTTTACTTGTTCTCTTAGTTTCTTCCTACTAACAGATATAAATGAAGGACAGCGACGCATTATTTCAATTTCTGGCATCATTTCAGGACTTTCATAACCAATACACATTTTATTTGTCTTTTCACACAAATAAGGAAGAGTAATCTCTTTTGTTCCATTTACTTCTTTTTGAATCCGTCTAAAATATTTCTCTTCTAGATTATCAGATTCAGGTAATTTACTTTCCTTTTGGTATCTGCATATATAATCTGGCATTTTTATATAAATTAATTATATTTTTTAATATTTAAATAATTATTGGTGGTTTAGTAGAATTAATCAAATATGCTCCAAGTGCCATAATCTTTTATATATCCATTAGCATCTAATTCATTACAATGCATATTTCTTTTTTTAATATAACACCCTGCTCTTGCAATAGAAGAGAGAACTGCTGTTTCCACTCCGATTTTATATAATGGCTTGAGTGGTTTAATAAAAATTCCTGCTGTAAATAATGCTAATCCTAAAATTATTCCTGTGTTGCATATTTTTTCTAAATTTCTCAATTTCATTTTATTGAACTATCAATTATATTTTTTAATATTTAAATAATTATGTGATAATTTATATATATATTCTTTCTCGTTAATCATCAGTTTCCACCCTCGGAGCAAGAATAAAACTTAATTCCATCTCGCCCCTTACATCCATTCTTAAAGGATGGTCGTCGGCAAATTGCAGAATAGTTTTTTCGCTGAGTTTCGCGCCTTTTAGAAATTTTTGTAAATATTCCAAACTATAACGTGCCTTGCAATTTTCTGCCTGAATTTTTGCCTCATCTCCGTTGAACTCGGACATTGCAGAATTTAATCCCCTCGCCTCGATGATAAATTTACCATCTTTAATAATAAATGAACACGCATCTGAAACAACCGCGCAGTCCTCTATGCTCGCAATAAAATCAATTGAATTTAATTCAACTTTGGAACTGTAATCTAATGCCGGCATTTCCTTTTCTTCAGAATCAATGTCAATTAAACTAATTGTAAAATTTCTTTTAATTCTGTCTTGAATTTGTATGCTCAATAAATTATCTTTTCTTTCTAAAATTAAACTGCTGTTTGCTCCAACTCTTCTCAAAATTCCTTTTAAAGAATCCAAATTAATTCCCAAATCTTCTTCTCTTCCAGAAATTTCAAACTGCGAGAAAATCCCCTTCGGTAACTTGAATCCAACCATCGCGACATTTGCCGGATCCATAGCATTAATGCTCAAGCCAAACTCATTTACTTTTATTCTGACTTCAGTAACTAAATCAGAAATAATATCCACAGCTTTGGCTAATAAAACCGGTTTGTCTAATCTAATTAACATTTCATAAGAAAAATAGTTTTATTTTTAAGTATTGTTGTTGTAAAGAAGGAATATATATTCTAATCTACTGTAAAGTCAGCCTTGAATCTTAACATGTCCAAAAGAAAAATTGCTCGCTTCGCTCGTATCAATAAATATTTGTAATGCCAAAACATCGTCTATAATTACAATAAAAAATTGTTTCTTCGATTACTTAAATAAATATCAATCCACGAAGTGCAAATGTTAAATTATGAACTTGACTTAACATCTACAATAAAAATATAAACTTTGTTATTTATTTTTTCTTATGGAAGAGGAAAAGTCCGAGCCATCATTAAAAGAGCAAAAAATCCGCAAAATAGTTCAGTGGTATTATTCAAGAAAAGACATTCAAAAAGCAATTTTTGAATTTTCAAAAAATCGCGAAGTTGTCCCAAGATATTTTGAATTTTTTGGAAAACGCCCGGATTCTCTTCAATATCTGTCAGATATTTTTGAATTGGTAAAAAAAGGAACAACTTCTTTTCATTGTTCAGAAGAAATCTGGAAAAATCCCTTAAATTTATCGACGGAAATGAATGAAAAACAGCTCGGCGAATTAAGAGAGGGCTGGGATTTGTTAATCGACATCGACTGCAAATGGTTTGATTACAGCAAATTAGCAGCGAAATCAATTATTCAGGTTTTGAAAAATAATCAAATAAAAAATTTTGGGTTGAAGTTTTCAGGTTCAAAAGGATTTCATATTATAATTCCCTGGAAATCTTTTCCGAAGGAAATCAGCGGAATTTCTACAAAAAATCTTTTCCCGGATATTCCAAGAAAAATTGTCTCTTTTATTAGATTTGAATCTGAAAAACAGCTGAAAAAAATGCTCCCTGAAGATTTTTACGAGCAGTTCAAAGGAGTTAAAATAAAAAAAGGAATAAAATGCAACAAATGCAATGAAATCGCAAAAGAATATTATCTGACAAAATTTTTTTGCAGTGAATGCAAAATCGGAGAAGAAAAAAAAATAGATTTGGAAAACAAGCAGGTTTTCAAATGCTCTAATTGCGGAAAAGAATTTGATGTTCAGGAAAAACAACTTTTTTACGAATGTTCCAAATGCAATATAAATTCAAAGCAAAATCTAAATAATTTTTCAAGAACTTTTGAAGTTGATTTATTTGAGTTAATGGGATTGGACATTGTTCTTGTTTCTCCTCGGCATCTTTTTAGAATGCCCTATTCCCTCCACGAGAAAACCGCTCTTGCCAGTATTGTGCTTGAGCCAGAGCAAATTGAAAAATTCAATCACAAAGATGCAGACCCATTATTAATTTCAAAAATAAAAAATTTTCTTCCTGATTCAGAGGATGGGGAGGCAAAAATTCTTTTAACCAATGCTCTTGACTGGGCAAAGCAAAATCAAATAGAACGAGGAGAAAAACCCGAAAAAATAACTGGAAAATATTCTGATTACAAACCAATGAATCTGAAAAATATTTCAGACGAACAATTTCCTCCGTGCGTGATTAATATTTTAAAAGGAATTCCCGACGGAAAAAAAAGAGCTTTAGTTTTTTTGATAAATCTTTTTAAAAATATCGGCTTGGAAAAAGAAGACATAGAAAAAAGAATTTTTGAATGGAATAAGAAAAATGAACCGCCATTAAAAGAAGGATATATTGTTTCCCAGCTTCGTTGGGCATACCAAAGAAAACCACGCATGCCGCAAAATTGCAAAGAATATTATCAGGGAATCGGAGTGTGCCAGCCAGATGTTTTTTGCTTGGGAATAAAAAATCCACTGACTTATGTTTCCAAGAAAAATTTTTCAGCGAACAAAGGAAAATTTAAAAAAGATTAAGATGATTTCGACAACTCTTAAGTCAAGTTCATAAACTAACATAAAGAGTAGTGAGAATAAAATACCTGCTCGTAACCTCGCAGATTTTCTTTAATTAATGTAAATCCGACGAGCGATAGCGAGGAGTAATTTTTTATAATTAATTGTTTTCTTTTTCGATATAAGTAATTTTAAGTTTCAAGGTTTACTTAACATCAACAAATTTAAAAAGAAGAATTAATTAATAATATAATGAAAAAAGAGGCGTTAATTTTAACAATTTTGTTAGTAATATTAATATATTCAACATCTTTTGCAATTGCTGTTGCTTGCACTGACGATTCTGATTGTGGCGACAACGAAATATGTATTGAAAAGGTATGCGAAAAAAATAATTCTGCAGCAGAAATAACTTCAGGTTCAAATGAAGATACAAAAATCGACAAAGCCTATCAATGCTTGGAAAATAAAGTAAAAGACAAATGTTCTTCATTATCTTCTGAAGAAAAAGTATTTTCCCTGTTGGCAATAGAAAAATGCAAGGATGAAGTTATTTCAGATTCAAAATACAAATCAGATTTAAAATACACTGCACAGGCAATTTTTGCCCTCGACAAAGTCTCTGCGTCAACTGATGATGCAGAAAATTGGCTTTTTACTCAGAAAGCAATTTCAGAAGAAGTTGTATGGTATTTGCAGATAGAAAGCAACGAAGCAACTTCCTGCACAATTACTTATCTCCCCGACACAATAAAAAATTCAATCACTATTGGAGAAGATAAAAAAATAAATTCAAATGCAGGAACCTGCTTGTCTCTTTCAGAAGGAAATTACTGGCTTAGAGTAGACCCTTCCTGCTACGAAAAAGAATTTGAAATTTCTTGCAACAAAGGATTTCAGACAAATTTATTATTCAAGAAAAAAACATCCTCAACAATTTATGTTTCAGAAAAAACAACATCAGCATCGGCAGAAGGAAAAACAACTGAAAAAATAAATTCTGTTTGTTTTTCAAAAGCAGGCAAATGCGATTACGAAGGAAGCTTGTGGGCAGCAATTGCTTTGGATTTTAAAGGCAACAACGTATACGATTATGTTCCTTACCTGATAACCATGGCTGAAGAAAATAAAAATTTTATTCCAAACTCTTTTCTTTATTATCTGATTGGTTCTGGAGATTTCAGGTCGCAAATATTATTGCAGCAAAAAGAAAATAAATACTGGGACGAATCTGGAGATAAATTTTACGACACTGCTTTAGCTTTGTTTCCATTTTCCGACGACCCATCACAAAAAACAAATTCAAAGAACTGGCTTTTGGAAGTTCAGGATAGCGACGGATGCTGGCAGGGAAATATAAGAAACACTGCGTTTTTATTAAATTCAATTTGGCCAAGAGATTTGAGCATTGCCGTCGACGATACTGAAGATTGCGAGGACTCAAATTTTTTTTGCATGTCGCGAATTAATTGCGAAGGAAATGTGCTGGATGATTATGATTGTTCTGGAGCTTTAATTTGCTGTGATTCCAAAAAAGAATTGGAAACTTGTTCAGAGCAAAACGGAAAGCCCTGCGCTTCTGGAGAAATTTGTTCTGGAGGAAATCTTGTTGACTCTTTTGATTTAGGAACTGCTAAGTGCTGTGTTGGTGGAGAATGCAAAGTTCAAGAACAGGAAAGTGAATGTGTATCTAATAGTGGAGAATGCAGACCTTATGGTTGTGAATCTAACGAAGAAACCGCACCTTATGATTGTGATTATCAAGAGTACACCTGCTGTGTTCAAAAAACAACTGAGGCAAAAAGTTACTGGTGGATTTGGTTATTAGTCATATTAATTGTTTTAGTTTTGATAGCAATAATTTTCAGAAATAAACTTCGTCCTTATTGGTTCAGAATTAAATCTAAATTCGGAAAAGGTTCTCCTCCTCAACGAGCCCCGCCAAGGCCTGGACTGCCTCCGCCATCGTCGAGAATTCCTTTATTTAACCCATCTGCAAGAAGAATTCTTCCGCCGTCTCAACCAATGCAAAGAAGACTTCCTCAAAAATCTCCTGGAGAAATAGACAATATTCTCAAGAAATTAAAAGAGATGGGAAAATAAAAAAGATGGGGAAATGAATCGCTCGAACAAGTTCTCGAATTTTCTTGATTGAAGTAATATAAATCTTCATCGATAATTTCATCATCAGTTATTTCTTCCACTACTTCAGTTTTTATTTCGAGTAACTTTGTTACGAGCAATTTTTTCTTCTTCTCAATTAAATTTATTAACCTTATTTCCTTTTCTTTTAAATGAAAAAAGTGGTTTTATTTTTGATTTTTCTTTTCTTATTGCAAATTATTTCTGCAGTTGAAGTTAACATGAAGGAAAATTATTTTCAGGGAGAAACCTTGCTTGCAAAAATTTCAGGAAATTTTGCTGAACCAATTTTAAAAGAAAATGTATTTTTTTACAGGCAGAGAGCAAATGGAAGCGGTTTCTTAAGAATTCCAATAAATAATTTTGACATAACAATAATCGACGAAGAATATTATATTTATGCAAAACTTCCTGAATCCCCAAACAATTACAAAATATCAATAGAAGATGTCAAATATTACAAAGGCTCTTCAATTACCGACGAGAATATTGAAAAAAATTTTACAATAACAAATCAAACCGCAGACTTTTCAATAGACAAAGGAGTCATTAATACAAATCAGGATTTTTCAATCAATGTCCAAAATCTTCAGGAATTCAAAATAACTTTAAAGATAAACACAAAAACAAATTCCGGAAGTTCAGATGATTTTTTGTCTTCTCTCTTCGGAAACATTGAAGAAGGCGAGGAAAACACAATCTCTCTTAAATCAGGAGAAATTAAAAAAATAGATTTTCAGGTGAAAAATATTTACAATTCAACTTTTAAAACAATAGAAATTTCTTCAGACAATTTAAAATACGAAATACCTGTTTACATATTTGCCAATGCTGTAGTTCCATCTTCAAAAGAAAAAAGCATGAAATTCGACCCGCCCTATTTGAATGTCCAGATGACTACCGATTACAACTCATTAAAATATGTTTATCTGAAAAATACCGGAAATGAAATTTTGAAAAATATAACCTTATATTTTTCAGACAATCTGAAAAATCTCACTTCAACATCAATATCAGAAATAGATGAATTAAAACCCAACTCCAGCATAAAACTGGAATTATTTTTTTATTCCGGCTCATACGAAGAAATTATTGAAGGTTATATAAAAGCAAAAGAAAAAGATGTCCGAGATTTTCTTGACATATCTATCAATGTCACAAAATCTTATGTTCCGCCTCCAGAAGAAAATAAAACAACAATCAAGCGCCCGTGTTCCTTGTTGAATGGAAAATTCTGCAACGAGGAGCAGAAATGTTCTGGAGAAGAAAAAGAATCTATTGAAGGAAAATGCTGCGTCGGAGAATGCGTAAAAAAACCCGCAGGTTCAACGAGCCAAATTATTGGCTGGTTTCTTATTGTAGCAGTAATTATTTTTCTATTGTGGTTCTTCGCAAAAAAATATCGCAGAGCCAAAAAACCATTTGATTTATTGGAGAGGGCTGAAAAGGGAAATAAAAATAAATTATAAATGCTCCTAGTAAAACTCGTCGGATTTTTCCCTAAAAAAATTAAAGTAAATGGATAATTTTGTTATCAGATTAATTATCCAACCTCGTAATCTTATTAT
>CAYITA010000031.1:0-9724 GCA_964366165.1 Candidatus Woesearchaeota archaeon | reverse complement strand
ATCAGAAACCAAAAAATCTTTTAACTTTACTGAATAATCCTGTTTTTTGCGAAGGATTGTATCTTGTTATTTCATTTAACCTATTTCTTCGTGTTTCTAATTCCTTAAGATAGTGTTTTACATGCGCTAATGCGCAAATAGGCATATGTTCCCCATAAATATGAATATTATCCCCACATTTATCTAGTGTTGTTACCCCAAAATAATTTATAACTTCAGGATTTTTTTCAATTATTTTATCCACATCTTTTTTAACCATTTTAATTTTTCCTTCAAGAGTATTTCTTGTTAATCTTAATTGATTTTTATTGCTCGTTGCAATTGTCTTGTCTAATCTATCAAAATAACTATCTCTTTTATAATCATATTTTGTTAAAATTCCATCATAAAATTTGGAGTTATATTCGGGATAATTTGGACTTTTAGAAAACCCATGAAGTTTTTCAAGAACATCGTCGAATTTAGTATATAAATCGTTATTTTCAACCCAATTTTTATCTTCTTCTCTTATTTTATTTAATGTATTTTTTAATTTCCAGTAAGCCTTATTGCAATATTCTCTCTCAAAAATCCTTTCAGGCTGACGCCCTCTTTCAATTTCATTATCAATTTTCCTTCCTAGTTTTTCAATAGCGTCATTAATTTCGATTAATCTTTTTCTTTTTGGATTTTGAGTATCTTGTTTTTCGTTGCTTTTTGTTTTAGTTGCACTGAATTTAGTATCAATTACTTCTGCTAGGGCTATCATTGCCTTAATAGGGGATTTTTGTTTTAAAAACATTTGTTCACTAGAAAATATAATTCAGATAGGATGGAATTCAATAATGTTAAGTTAACCTTGAAACTTAACATGTTTAAAAGAAAAATTGCTCGCTCCGCGAGATATTGAAAAAATTAATAATGCAAAAACCGAGCGACTTCGTGGTAGAGACAAAAGTTAAAAATTAATAACTCGTGCGAAGTCGTGAGCAGAAGTGAGTGCAAATGTAAAGTTATGAACTTGACTTAACAAATAATAAAAATATTTAAAGTTTAATTTTCTTTGGAATTTATGTTAATTGGACTTGTTGGAAAGCCGTCTGTTGGAAAAAGCACTTTTTTCAAAGCAGCGACCCTCGCAGAAGTTGAAATCGCGCCTTATCCTTTCACAACTATAAAACCGAATCATGGCGTCGGATATGTAAAAGTTGAGTGCATTGACAAGGAATTTAATGTTCAGTGCAATCCGAGTCATGGGTTTTGCATTAACCATCATAGATTTGTTCCTGTTGATTTAATGGATGTGGCTGGACTTGTAGAAGGAGCCAGCGAGGGAAAAGGGCTTGGAAATCAATTTCTCGACGATTTAAGGCAGGCAGATGTTTTTATTCATATTGTGGACGGCTCTGGAACTACCGACGCTGAAGGCAAAGCAACTGAAAATTATAATCCTTCTTTAGATATAAATATGTTAGATAAAGAATTAGACACCTGGTATTCTAATATTTTGAAAAAAGTCTGGAAAACTTTTGCGAGAAAAGTTGAACTCGAAGACGAGAATTTTGCAGAGGCGATTGCAAAACAATTTTCAGGATTAAAGGTTGATGAATGGCATGTTAAAAATGTTTTATTGAATTTAGATTTTAAAGAGCGTCCGAGCCAGTGGAGTGAAAAACAAATTTTTCAGTTTGCTTCTCAATTGAGAAAAAAAAGCAAGCCAATGATTATTGCTGTAAATAAAATTGATGCTGGGAAGGGAAAAGAAAATTATGAAAAATTGAGAGCAGAATTTCCAGACAGAATTGTAATTCCCTGTTCTGCGGATTTTGAACTTGCTTTGCGACAGGCTGCAAAAGCAAAACTTATAGAATATATTCCTGGAGAAAATAATTTCAAAATTTTAAAGGAAATTTCAAATTCAGAAAATATGAAATTTTCTGACCCGAAAATTTCAAAGAAACAAGAAATTTCCGGCAGGCAAAAAACAGCGTTGGAAAATATTAAAAAAAATGTTCTGGATGTTTATTCCGAGGGAACTGGTGTTCAGGCGATTTTAAACTGCGCGGTTTTTGGCTTGCTGAAATACATCGCGATTTTTCCTGCAGGCGCGGCGAAATTAGCAGACAGCAAGGGAAACATTCTTCCGGATTGTTTTCTTTTGCCTCCAGATTCGACAGCATTAGATTTTGCATTTTATCTTCACACAGATTTTGGAAAAAATTTTATAAAAGCAATTGACGCAAGAACAAAAAAAGTTCTTGGAAAAGATTATAAATTGAAGCATAGAGATGCGTTGGAGATTGTGACGAGATAAAGATTTGCTCTGCTCGCGCCCTGACTTCGAAAATTGATAAAAATATTTACCCGAAGTCAAAACGCTCGGCTTCGCTTGAATTAATAAAAATTAGTATGTGGAAAATATCGTCGATAATTATAGTTTCAGAGTAGTTTCTTCTATTATTAGATTAATATCAATTCGCGAGTTTACGAGCCGAGCGATTTCGTGGTAGAGACAAAAATTAAAAAATAAATTACTCGTGCGAAGTCGCGAGCACAATTTTACTTCAACAAAATTTATAATCTTCAATTCGAAGAATTGAACGCCGAAAAATGCAAAGACATTTTTGGGCTTAGAAAATCTTTGATTTTCTATGAATTAAAAATTCAAAGAATTTTTAAATCTCTTTTTTCTTATTATTAAAATGAAAAGAGGAAAACATATTCTTGATTTGTCGAAAAGAATTGTTCAGCAGATTAAACCTTATTGCAAAAAAATAATTGTTGCGGGAAGCATTCGCCGTGGAGCTTCAAATCCAAAAGATATAGATGTTGTTTTAATTCCTAAAAATAAAATCAAACTTGAAGAATTTCTTTTTGGAAAAGGAAAAAGAATTCAGGGAGGAGAACATGAATCCACATGGAAAATTGAAGGCGTAAAAGTTGAATTTTATTACACCGACGACGAGGAATGGGGAGCAACTTTGCTGGCGTATTCTTCGAAAAAAGGTTCTGAAATTGGTTTGAGAATTATTGCGAGGTTGAAGGGATTTAAATTAAATAATCATGGTTTGTTCGACAGAAAAACAGGAAAAAGAATTGCAGGAAAAACCGAGAGGGAAATTTATTCCGCATTGGGTAGAAAATACAAGGAACCGAGGGATAGATGATTTGCTCGCAACAAGTTGCTCGAGATTAAAAAGTTGAAGTAATATAAATTCTCGTCGGCAATTTAATTAAATAATTCATAATAATAGCAAGTAGTTTCTTACGTTACTTATATTTTATATTAATCTGCGAGTTTTACGAGCAAGTAGTTTATTTTAAATAAATAATATTACATTAAGTTTTTATATCCCAAATTATTTTTGCTATAATGAATCAAAGAGAAGTTACTGTTATGGTAAAGCCAGGAAGTTTTAAGCGTTCAGTTGAATCATTTGGAGATAATAAATTTTTAGTGAAGATTGAATTCAAAGAACACAGCCAGATTAATTCAGAACTCCCGAAGATGCTTGCGCCAAGATTAGGAATTCCACCGAAGAGTTTTCAATTAGTTTCAGGATTTGAAAAAGATATTAAAATTTTTGAAATATATTAATGAGATACGAATTTGCCTTAGATTTGCAGGAAAAAGCCGAGGAGATTTCCAGAATTTTATTTCCTCATGTTAAATTGGATTTTGTAAAATGCATCCGCAGTTATGGAAGTTCGTCGAGGGGAACAATCGCAAGATGCCACGCGCTTGGAAAAGTTATGCAAAAAGCAATGAATCTGAAGGCATTTTATGCTTTGGAATTTATATCAGAGAGATTTGACAAGTTTTCCGAAGAGGAAAAAATTAAAGTTATAATTCACGAATTAATGCATATTCCTTTTGCGTTTGGCGGAGGATTCAAGCACCACGACCATGTTACAGAAGAAAATGTTGAAATTCATTATCGAACTTATGTTAGTTTAAAAAATAGGAAATTTTTTAACTCTTTCAACAAAGTTGAAGATTTGAAAAAACAGAGGGATAAAAATGCTGGTTGGTTTAGAGTATAATTTCCTGCTCCTTCGTCGTAGATTTTCTTTAATGAAGTAATTTAAATTTTCTACGATAAGTTATAATCTCAAAGCAGTTTCTCCCATTACTTCGGTTTTTTATTTCTAGCAATTTATTGCGAGCAATTTCTAAAGATTTATTAATTAAAATTGGATGATTTAAACAGAAAGTTGCTGAAAAATGAAGATATTATTAAAATATAAAAACAAAAAGTTTCCTCTTGAAGTCAAGAAAGTTAATTTTTTTGGAAAATTTATCGGATTGATGTTTTCCCGTCGGGAAAAAGCATTGGCATTGCTTTTTGATTTTGAAAAACCTACAAATCAGGCGATTCATTCTTTGTTTGTTTTTTTCCCTTTTGTTGCTATTTGGCTGGATGAAAATGAAAAAATTGTTGAAATTATGAAAATACCCTCGTGGAAATTTTTAATTAAACCCAAAAAGAAATTTGTCAGGCTGATAGAAATTCCGGTTAGCAAAAAATATTCCGAAGTTATTGAATTTCTCGACGATGTTCGAAAGATTTAAAAAGAGATTTGCTTTTATAATTTATATTAAAAGGAGAAAATCTAAAATTTCCAACGAAGATTTATCCTTTAAATGAAAGGAGGTAAATTAAATGGGAACAATTATTGTTAAGAATGTTATTAAAAGAAAGCCAGGACACCTTTACTACGTTGACGGAAAAGGAAATGTTTGCCAAGCTGTAATGGCTAGAGGCGGAAAAAAGAAAAAAAGAAGATAAATTTTTTCTTTTGCTTATTTTTTTATTTATTTTTAATTGAAGAAATATAGTATGACTATAATTAAAATTAGTATTAAAGTTATTATTTTTTCTGTTTTAGACCATATGGGTAGGAATCCATTAAATTTTATTTTTAATGGATAGAGGTAATATTTTTCGTCTATGTCTATCCAATCAATCCATAAGTGTAAGAAATATGCTACTCCGAAATAAATTACTCCTCTTTTATCAAAAATAGATAAAATAATTGAGAATAAGATTAATCCCAAAAGAGAATGAAACAAAGCGGTTTTATATCTTAGATTAAATTTTTTCTCGTATCTAATGGTTTTGATTAGTTTTTCTAAATTGTAAATTTTATTTTTTAGGATAATGTAAAAATGGTCGATGTCAGGTAGTATTGAGCCAAGAATAAAGAAAAAATAATTGCCACCATATATTTGTCCAAGAATTATGCCGATTAGCAAATGAATTAATATCATAAGATTTAAAGAAGAATATATTTTATAAATTAATTGAATTTTATTTTTATTGTTTTTTTAATTTTGTATTTTGCTCGGTTTGTGAGAGATTAATGTGGGAATATAAGTAGTATATAAAATTTTTTATCGGCTTACTTAAACTTTCCGACGAAGAAATCTGCATTTATGTGATTTCGGAGTCAAGAAAATATGAGCAACTTGTTGCGAGCAATTTTCTCCCACGAAAACTATTTATAATTAATTTTTATCTCTCTAAATCTTCAATTTTTATAGGAAAAATTTTGTATGGTAATCCCCTAACAACATTAGGAATTTTATCTCTTGCTTCCTGATATCTCGGACAATCATAATAATTAGGATTAGAAGGATCATGATTGCAAAGAGAGTGATATCTTTCACAAGAATAACTTCTTCCATTATTAGTAGAGCATTTTAATTTTGCTTTTAGATTTTCTGCAATAAATCTTTCATACTTGCTTCTCGTGACAATTTACCATTTTAAATTAGGAATTACTAAAAATCTACAAGGAGATTTTCTAATATCCTCCAGAAGAGATTCTAATTCTGCATATTTCATGTCTTTTTCCATAATATCCCTAACAAAAAACTATTTATAATTCTTTTTGTAATTAATTTTATGTCAATAATACTCGGAATTGAATCAACGGCACATACTTTTGGAGTTGCTGTTGTCAAAGATGGAAAGATTTTAAGCAACTGCAAAAAAGTTTTCACAACAGAATCTGGGGGATTAATCCCAATAGATGTTGCGAAGCATCATTTGGAAAATAAAAATGAAATTTATTTTGAAGCTCTCGATAAATCCAATATAAAAGAAGAAAACATCGACGCTGTTGCGTTTTCGCAGGGGCCTGGACTTGCACCGTGTTTATTGGAGGGAATGAAATTTGCCAAGGAATTAAGCAGAAGATTGGAGAAACCTTTGGTTCCTGTAAATCATTGCGTTGCTCATCTTGAAATTGGAAAAATTACCGGCGCTGAAAATCCTGTTATGCTTTATGCTTCTGGCGCGAACACGCAGATTATTGCTTACTCGTCGGGAAAATACAGAATTTTTGGAGAAACTTTGGATTTGGGTGTTGGGAATTTTATTGATACTTTTGCGAGATATGCAGGAATTGGTTTTCCTGGAGGACCGGCAATACAGAAACTTGCTTCAGAGAGCGAGAATTATATTGAGTTGCCTTATTCTGTCAAAGGAATGGATGTTGCTTTTTCTGGAATTTTGACGAACTTGAAACAGAAGTTGGAAAAAATAAATGAAAAGAATTTGCACTCACAAGTTTGTGATATTGATGGTTCGAGCCAAACTTCGTCAAGGCTCTCACATAAAAATTTAAGTAAGGATATAAAAAATTTTAATACTACTAATCTAAATAATTTAACGTCGCAGAATTACATTACTTATTCTAAAAAAATTCGAACGAAGCGAGACAAAATTGAAAATATTAATTATACTCTCGAAGATTTGTGTTATTCATTGCAGGAAACTGTTTTTGCGATGCTGGTTGAAACAACTGAAAGGGCATTGGCTCATTTAGGAAAAAAAGAATTGCTTTTGGGAGGAGGGGTTGCATGCAATTCGCGATTGCAGGAAATGTGCAAAATTATGTGCGAGGAGAGAGGAGTTAAATTTTTTGCTCCCGAAAAAAGTTTGCTCGTCGACAATGCAGGAATGATTGCTTATCTTGGAGAAATAATGTTTGAAAAAGGAATTTTTATAGATGTGAAAAATCTGGAAAATTTAGATATAAAACCTAGGCAGAGAACCGATGAAGTTGATGTGAATTGGAAATAATATATTTTTTATCACATATTTAAAATTAGTTCGCAACAAATTGCTCATACTTTCTTACTTCGAAATTGACTTCGTCAAATTTCTGGTCGAGAATTAAATTAAGTCGATAAAAATTTTAATCTTCATTAATTATTTTCCAGCGGAGAGCCTTGACGACAGGCTGGCTTGAAGCAATAAATATTTGCGAAGCAAGAAATAAATTTATATGTAAATAAATGATGACAAACATAACGAACGTTATATTATTTCGTTCAAATCCAAATATTTATAAACCAATTTTTTCATCTTAATTTATCCGATGAGCTCTATCGAGCGAGGTTAGCATAGAGTTCTAGAAAAATAAAATGACAACAGACATATATGAAATTATTGAAAAGGCGAGAAAAACCGGCAAAATAGAAAAAGGAACTAACGAAGTTACCAAATCTATCGAGAGGGGAACTGCGAAATTAGTTATATATGCAACTGACGTCGAGCCAAAAGAAATTATTCAGCACATTCCATTTTTATGCAAAGAGAAAAAAATAAAATGCGTCGGTGCGGACAACAAAAAAAAATTAGGAATTTCTGCCGGAATATTAGTCTCTTGCTCTTCGGTAGCTGTTATCGACGAGGGCGATGCTAAGAAAGACATCGTGAATTTAAAATAATTTTATAGATAATAAAATGAAAAAAATAATAAATTTTTTGCCTTTTAAAAATAAGAAATTTTCAAAATGAAAGAATTGAGACACTGCATAATTCAAGGATATAATGTTTTTGATTTAATTAGTCAAGGCATAAAAGAATATCCTGAAGAAGGAAGTATAGAATACGAAAATGAAAATTTAATGAAAATTAGATTAAATGAATTAAAGGGTAATGTAATTGGCGTTGTTAAAGATTCTGGTTTGCCGGAGTATTATACTATTTTGGTTCCAGGAAATCCAGATGATATAACTAAAGCAAAAAAAACACTGGAAAAATTAACTGATTTGCATCTATTAAATTTTATATAATTAAAATGACAAAACAACCAAAAATTAAAAATTTTAGAAAATAAGAAATTTTCTAACTCATTTAAAACAAAAAGTTTTAAAGATTTTGAATTTCATTTTTCTTAAATTAAAAATACAAAAATAACAAAAAATGAAACAACAACAAAAACAACAGCAGGAAAAAAAGCAAGGGGGCTCAAAGGGTTCTGAAAGAATTTTAGGTGCTGTTGTTCCTGCTAAAGTTGAAGAAATAATCGGAAGAACTGGTTTCCGAGGAGAAATCACACAAGTCAAAGTTCTTGTTCTTGCAGGAAGAGATAATGGAAGAAGCATGAGACGAAATTCTAAGGGGCCGATAAAAGTCGGAGATATTTTAATGCTAAGAGAAACTGAAATTGAAGCGAGAAGAATTAAATCGCAGGTAACAAAAGGAGCGTACGCTTAAGGTGAAAAATAAAATCTTTTTTTACGCGATTTCCGTCGGAGGCAATTTAAAAAATCGCCCTTCAGTGTCGAGAGGAAAGTTTAAAAGAAAACTGGAGGTTGTCTTTTAATGCCTAAGTGTTCTTATTGTGGAAAAATGTATGAATTCCCTCGAGGATTAACTCTTGTAAAAGTTGATGGAAGCATAAAACATTTGTGCTCTTCAAAATGCAGAAAAAATATGCTTATGAAAAGAAGAAAAGTCAGATGGATTACTAAAGGAAACAAGAACAAGGAAACAATAAAAGAAATTAAAGAGGAAGTTGATGAGAAAGAAAAAGCAAATTAGAAAATATTACTCACTTCGTTCGAGTTATATAATTAGTAATGGAAAAAACTACAATTATTAATCTATTGCCGACGAGAATTGGTATTACTTAAATTCTCACATCAATCTTGCGAAGCAAGAAATTTCATTAATCGTGAGCAGAAGTTGCGAGTAATAATATAAAAAGTTCCTTAACAAAAGTAGTAAAAATATAAAGAAAAATTATTTAAACTCAAATCTTCTTAATTTTTTATGGCAATAGCACCCGAAAGAAAAAAAACAAAACCAGATTATGATGAATCGCGTAAAGATCTTAGAGAATTATGCGGAAGAGAAATATAGATTAGAATTATTAATAGAAAAAATTGACAGAGATTTAAGAAGCAAAACTTCTTGAAAAAACATTGACCCAAATCGTGTTATTGGTTTAAGAAGAATACTCGAAATGTAAATTTTTAAAAATTTTTCTAATATATGTTTTAGAATAAAATAATCTTTATATACTAAATTTAATTTTTTTTAATATAGTATTCGGTATTTCTAGAAAAGATGAAGAAAAATTATATGAATACCAAAGAAGAGGAAAAAAGGGGCAGGGTTTTGCAAACGACGAAGAAGCAAGAAATACTACACTAAAAGCAATTACAAAAAGAGCAATAGAATATTTCCAACATTATGGAGATGGGAATTTAAGATGTTCCTTGGAAAAATATTTCGAATAATTCTTTGCTTTTTAAATCCCATATTTTCTTTCAAAAAATCATTTTATCGACGATAAAACACCCAGAAAGGTTTTTAAAGCAGGTTAAATTTATTATTATATAAAATCGTTTTTATATAAATTTATATTAAATAAAACTAACTAAAATGGATTCAAAATCTTATACAGCTGAAGATATTAAAGTTCTTGAAGGACTGGAAGGAGT
>CAYITA010000030.1:8352-9775 GCA_964366165.1 Candidatus Woesearchaeota archaeon | reverse complement strand
GCCCCCACGAGATGTTAAACCTAAATAATTTCATTTCAACCACTTTATTAATTCTTCTTTAGCAACTTTATAATCGGCTCTCTTATTCGAAATTTTCATAACCTGTCCGATGAGGAAATTCAGCGCGTTTTGCTGTCCGCTTTTGTAATCAGCGACGGCTTTTTGATTTTCCTTGATTGTTTGTTTCACGAAATTTTCAATGTCGCTTTTTTTTGATATTCTGCTCTGCGATTTTGCCTCTTCTTTTGGAGAAAAAGATTTTGGAATGAATTTTCTTAAAATTTCTTTTGCTTTTAATTCCGTGATTATTTTCTTTTCAATTAATTGCAGAAGCTCAATGAAATGCTCAACATTAATTTCAATCTCGTCGAGCTCTTTTTTTGCGTAGTTCAAGGTTCCCATTAATTCAATTGTTGTCCAGGGAATTGCTATTTTGGGATTTACTTTTTCAATAACTTTTTCAAAAAATTCCACTATATCTATTTTTTTTGTCAGAATTTCTGCGTGCTTCTGAGAAATTTTGTGCTTTTTTATTAATTTTTGCAACTTTTCCGTCGGTGTTTCTGGAAGAGCATTTTTTATTTTATTAATTCTTAAGTGTTCTATTTTTATTGCCGGCAAATCCGGCTCTGAAATAAATCTGTAATCTTCTGCATTTTCTTTTGTTCTCATCAAGGTTGTTTTATTTTTTTCAGAATCATATCGTCTTGTTTCCTGAATTTTAATTTTTTCTTTTTCCTGCCGTTTTATTTCCACCTCAATTGCGTTTTTTATATTTGTCAGGGAATTTACATTTTTTATTTCAACTCTCTCGCCTGTTGTTGAAACATTAACATCTGCTTTTATTCCAGAAGTTTTGTCAATTGCTTTTATATAAGAAAGTGTTGCGAGCAATTTTTTCAGCCATTCCACAACCTGTTCGCTCGACGTGAAATCCGGTTCTGTTACAATTTCAATCAGCGGGCTTCCAGAGCGGTTATAATCTATTTCCCCTGTTTCCGGGTTCCATGCTGCAGGGTCTTCTTCCAAATGACATTCTGTAATTCCAATTCCCTCAAATTTTCCTTTTACACCGACGGGAGATGCGTAAGGGCCTGAAATTGTATTTTGAAAACCTTTTGGTAAATCTGGCCAGTTATAGTGTTTTCTTTGCCAGATTAATTTTTCATTTATTTTGCAATTTAATAATAAACTAATTTGAATTGCTTTTTCTATTGTTCTGGAATTCGGAAGCATTGGTTTTGCTCCTGGCTGTCCTGTGCAGATTGGGCAAATATTTGTGTTCGGTTTTGTGTATTTTGCTCCGTGAATTGCTTTGCAGGCGCAGAATAATTTTTCATTTGAATTTATGTAGCCGTGAATTTCGAGCCCCACCTTTACCATAAATAATTCAGGAAAAAGAGATTTATTAAATTAATGGATG